>QMWT01000061.1 GCA_003661775.1 Thermoprotei archaeon | reverse complement strand
CTCTTGAATCCATGAAGATGGAGTTGGAGATCAGAGCAGGTAGGAGTGGTAAGGTGAAGGAGGTGCTTGTTAAAGAAGGCGATTCTGTTAGGACTGGGCAGCCCATAATAGCTCTGGAATAGATTGAAGGAAGAGGTGTTGTGTTTATGAGTGAAGGTTCGAGAAGAGAATTCGAGATCCTTAGCAAAATGCGTAAGGAAGCGCTCACCGGAGACCCGAATGCCATAGCTAAGCAGCATAGCCGTGGCAAACTAACGGCGCGGGAAAGAATAGAGCTATTGGTGGACCCCGGTACGTTCGTGGAATTCGATATGTTTGTTAAACACCGAGCCACGGAGTTCGGCATGGATAAGAGGGTGGCGCTAGGAGATGGTGTCGTTACAGGTTGGGGCAAGATCGATGGCAGACCCGCCGTCGTAATAGCCCAGGACTTCACGTTTATGGGCGGCTCGCTGGGAGAGATGCATGCCGCGAAGATCGTGAAGGCCATGATGTATGCTCTTGAGGCTGGCCTACCGATAGTGTTCCTTAACGACTCCGGCGGTGCGAGGATACAAGAAGGTGTTGACTCTCTCAAAGGGTACGGCGAGATCTTCTATATGAACGTTAAGGCTTCTGGGGTCGTACCCCAGATAGCTGCGATCATGGGGCCCTGCGCAGGTGGTGCAGTCTACAGCCCTGCCCTAATGGACTTCATAATAATGACAAGGAAGACCAGTTTTGCCTTCATAACAGGTCCCCGTGTTGTTAGAGCTGTAACTGGGGAGGAGGTCGATGAGTTCGGACTTGGAGGGGCAGAGATCCATGCTACAAGAAGCGGCGTAGCACATTTAGTAGCTGAGGACGACAAACATGCCATAGAGCTAATAAAGAAATTGCTCAGCTACCTTCCTCTGAACAACGTTGATGAACCCCCGATCGTAGAGACAGGTGACGACCCTGAGAGAGAAGATCACGAACTAGATAACATAGTGCCCGCGGACCCCGCTAAGGTCTATGACATGCACGAGGTGATAACGAGAGTTGTTGACAAAGACACCTTCTTCGAGATCATGCCCAGTTTTGCACCTAACGCAATAATAGGTTTTGCAAGACTTAATGGGAGACCCGTGTGTGTGGTGGCCAATAACCCCGCCTACCTAGGAGGAGTTCTAGACATAAACTCCTCAGATAAAATAGCGCGGTTCGTGATGTTCTGCGATGCCTTTAACCTGCCGATACTCACATTTGTCGACACACCAGGATACCTACCTGGCGTGGATCAGGAGCACGGCGGGATCATTAGGCACGGTGCAAAAGTTCTTTATGCCTACTCTGAAGCTACGGTTCCCAAGCTCACAGTAATCGTTAGGAAGGCCTACGGAGGCGCCTACATAGCCATGGGAAGCAGGCATCTCGGAGCAGATTACGTCATTGCGTGGCCAACAGCCGAGATAGCTGTAATGGGTCCGGAAGGTGCTACAGAGATTATATGGAGACGTGAACTAGCACAGGCGAAGACTCCTGAAGAACGACAGGAGATGCTGAATCGTTTTGCGAGTGAATATAGGTCTAAGTTCGCTAACCCCTACATAGCAGCATCACGCGGGTACATAGAGGATGTTGCTATGCCTCACGAAACTAGACCTAGACTCGTTAAAGCATTGGAGTTCCTCTACGCTAAACGTGAAGTTCGAGTGAGAGAACCTCCCAAGAAGCACGGTATACCTCCCGTTTAAACCTCAGCATAAAAATCCCCAACTTCACAAGCACCGTCCCCGGACTCTACACAGTATAGCCGGGGGCTTAACGAAATGAATGTGAGGGCTGTAGTTGCGGGGATAGCACTTCTAGTCTTCACGGTATCTCTCATAGGGATCGTAGTGGGTGCAATAGGACTTTATTACGCCTATACACAGGAGAGCTACGTAGAGTTCGTGACAGGGCTGCGCTTCATCGCACTTTACTCAATAGCAGCTCTTCTCTCCCTTCCTATAATCTTGAGTCTGCGGAGAGTTCAGACTGGGATAATTGAGGGTTTTGTGATAATTGCTGTGAGCTGGCTTGTACTTCCTTTAATCTCCGCAGTATCCTACATGGTAACCGTAGGTTTTAGCTTTGTAGATGCTTACTTTGAGTCTATAAGCGGGTTCACGGGTACAGGCTTAACTGTTATGGAGAGTCCCCAGGATATGCCCAAAACAGTTTTGTTATGGCGCGCTATAACCCAGTGGATAGGAGAACTCGGTGTTGTGGTTGTCAGCGGCACGTTTCTACCGCTGCTTCACCGCGTCATCAAGGGAATCTACGAGGTTGAGCGGGGAGCCCGTATAGCACCCACGATTATAGCCACAACGCGAAGACTCTTCACAATATATGTAGTATTCACCTTTATAGGTACCCTAGTACTCGTAGCCGGAGGAATGAATTTATTTGATGCGCTCACACACTCCATGACTGCCATAGCCACCGGCGGATTCTCGACAAGATCCGAGAGCATAGGGTACTGGAGCTGGAGCAGAGTCGTGGTTGTTGGAACCATGGCGATATCTATTATAGGAGCATTCAACTTCGCCGACAACGACTTACTGATAAGGGGGCGTTTTCGCGAGTTGATACATTCGTCTGAGCTGAGATGGTTTTTAGCTCTGCTCACGATGCTCGTGCTTGCAACTGGTGCTGCGTATGTTGTATATGAAAGTGAGCTAGAGCCGCTAAACGCCTTCTACATAGGCGTGTACCACGCAATATCCGGTATGACCACAACCGGATTCCAAGTGGACGACCTTTCGCACACTGCAGACCAGATCAAGGCCTTACTAGTACTAGGGATGGTTATTGGCGGCTGTACGTTCTCTACAGCTGGAGGGTTGAAGATCAAGCGTGTTGCGATAGCCTTAAAGAACGTGGCATGGGAAGCAGCTTCGTACTTCATACCCCCAACAATGATGCTTAGAAGAAGACTTGGACGAGAGCCCGTGGACGATGCGTATATACGCTCGGTCTACAACTTCATCTTTGTCTATATTACAACCTTGGGCACTATAAGCATATCGATATCCGTGCTCGGATACAGCTTCATAGACTCCTTATTTGAGACAGCATCCGCCCTCTCTTGTGTAGGTTTAAGTGTTGGAGTTACCTCTATGAAGGCTCCTCTAGCGGTGAAGCTCCTTCTGATAACAGCTATGTACTTGGGAAGGATAGAGTTCCTACCTCTGTACATTGCCGTGGGCAGACTCTATGCGAGGAAGCTGAGGGTCACCTAAGAGTTAAGAGTACCTTTATTTCCTCGCGACTGGTAATAGCAATAGCTAGGTTGGGGTGTTACCATAGATGAGAGTTGCTGTTATAGGAGCCTCTAAGGAGGGTATGGAGCTAGCAAAACTTCTACATGATCGTGGACACGAGGTTGTGATAATAGATGATCGAAGAGATAGAGTGGAGCAGATCCAGAGCGAAACCGACATCGCGGTATTCCACGGGAGTCTCACATCCTTGAGAGTATACGAGGAAGCTAGGGTTTACAAGGCAGATATAGTGATCGCAGCTCACGAAAATGACGATAGCAATATAATAGCATGTGTATTTGCCAAATCGAGACAAGTCCCGCGAGTCATAGCGCTTGTAAACACTGAGGATGTAGCAAAACTTCTCAGGGATCTACACCTAGCAGAAGTAGTTGTGGTCAGAACGCAAGAGATTACGAGAGATCTTCTAGATGCTATAATGGGTTTGAGGAGCATAGATATTGAGCGAGATACCATTGTGACTGTGATAGATACGGTAGTTCACAACAAACTTCTTGGAAATAGGATAAATGAGATCGAGTCGAGGTACCAGAACATAAAGGTGCTAGCCGTTGTAGATGAGAACGGTGAGTTGTTGGAACCCTCCAAAGTGGACGAGATCAAACCTGGAATGAAGCTCGTGGTCATAGGTAGCAGGAACAGTATTGGTGATCTCCTGGGAATAGGGATATAAGGTCTGTTGTACCAAACCAAAACAGTATCTTGGGTATCACACGCTGCGACCCGCGGTGTATATCTGATGAAGTTAGGTAGTGTACCGAGTCCTCGGCTTCAGGGAGAGGCGGAATTGCTGGAAGAGGCTGCACGTTGGCTGGCTCAATACAGCTGGCTAATATTAAGCATATTTGTACCTCTCATAGCATTACTGGTTTTCGTATACATAGTAAGCTTCATAATAGACAAGCTACGCATGAAAGGTGTAGTTTCTAGAAGTGCCGAGCAGAGGTTCAAAGCCTTCATATACTCGATAGCGCTGATAATATTCGTAGTACACATAACGTCTACTATATACGCAAATAACATCACGCTAAGCATCGCATTTATTGTCGCGCTAATACTTTTCGCTCTCTATGCCATCAGACACTTCATAGAAAACCTATTCTCGTACTTCGTTGTGGTACTCTCGGGTATCGTGAGGGAAGGCGAGCATGTAATGGTTAAGCTCAACAACGATGTTGTTAGCGGGGTTGTTGTTAGTATTGACGAGCTTTACACTGTCATATCATCTCAGCACAATGTATACGTGTTCATACCAAATACGGCTCTTCTGAAAAGTATGGTCATGAGGCCCCGCGCCGCTTCGATAGCATTCAAGATAACGTTCTACGGTATAGAGTCTGCGGGGGTCGAAGATATAATGAGGTTTGTTGAGGATGCTATAGCTTCGAGTAGACTCATAAACAAATCATCTGTCAACATAAGACTTGTAGAGGCGCGCGGAAATAGCGTAACAGTGCTTGCTGAAGCTGAGGTATTGAATCCGAGAAATGTCGAGGAGTCCTACCTAGATGTTATGAATATTCTTAGGCAGAAGTTAAGACCCTACAAAGTAAAGATCGAGGTTGTTGGTGAAAGGGAGAGATACGCAACTTAGCCCTTAGCCAGTGCCTGCTAGCTCCTCAGCAATCTCCTCTTTAGTTACCTGAAATGTCCGTTGTTTTTCGTAGTACTTCCTAAGTCTCTTCTCAAGAGTCATCAACGCGTCTCTAAGAGCCGATAACACCTCCCACCCTATTCCCTCAGCAACAAAGTTGCCCTGATCGGTGACTATACGCGCCCTTACACGGTACCTTTTCCTACCTTCAACCTTCTTCGTCTTGGTTTCCTCCTTAATGTTGAGTTTAAAGTCCAGAACATTGGCGAACTTTCTAAAGGACGCTAGGTAATCATTAACGAGTTTCTCCATGAGGCTCTTAGTTATGGAATCGGCACTAACATCATCGGGGAGTTTAGCCTCTATTGCCTGGGTAACGGTGAGCGATGCTACGTAGTGTTTTAGCACATCCAGACCGCTTACAACACCGACAACTCTATCCCTCTCGACCACGGGCATACCCGAAATATTGTACTCGAGTAAAGTCTTCACAATTTCATCTGCGGTACTCTGCTTGAGCACATATATCGGCGGTGTTGACATGAAGTCCTTCACAGGAGCTGCCAAGAACTCCTCCTCAAATTGTTCGAATCCTTTCCGTCGAGTGAGCCTGATGTTGTAAAGCCTCTCAACTATGTCCCTCATCGATATAACTCCAACAAGCCTCTCATCTTCATCGACCACGGGAAGCCGCGAAATACCTCCTCTAAGCATAAGCCACCTAGCTCTGGCAATGCTTTCATGTTCATGTATGGTCACAGGGGGTGTTGACATAAGTTCTTCTGCGCGCTTTGTAGGTAGCAAACCTTTATCAAGCATAAAACGCAGTATATCCGCCCTTGATACGTACCCCTTGAGAATACGCCTCTCATTAACTACTGAAAGAGCCCTAGCCTTGAGCTCAACAATTCTCATAACTGTGCTGTTAAACGTAGTGCCTAGCTTAACGCTGTAAGGAGGCTCCATAACTGTCAGGACTTTTGTCTGTCTACCTGCTCCCTTCATTAGTATGGTCCGGTAGCTGAGAACTCCTACCAGTCTTCCCCGACTATCAACTACGGGTACTATCCGGGCTCGAATCCCCTTCATCTTTCCGAGAACTTCGCCTATGGTCATCATAGGTTTCGCTACTATCGGTGGTTCAACCATGATTTCATCTACTAGTACCTGTTCGCCTAAGCCCACAGAACCTCACCAATACTCCTTTAACGTTCAACAGTATAAAAACAGTGTGTAGCACTGCGACGTTTGGAGGAGCGGAGGACTAAAATGAAAAAGAAGATTAGCTATCTATCTTAACCTCTACACTTTTACGTTATCTCCTACTACTATTCCTTGGCTCGACAGGTATTCTAGTAGTTTGTAGTATGCAAGTATCCTAGCTAAATTCCTAGCTCCTCTAGGCCCTGGCCTCTTCATGAAGAAGGCAT
>QMWT01000060.1 GCA_003661775.1 Thermoprotei archaeon | reverse complement strand
GCTGTATCTCGAGAGCGACGGTTCGCGACTCAAGCTAGGTCTTGTATCCAAAGGTGGAGTTGAGCGATACTTCCTAATGCCACTACTTTCGCAGAAGTACGAGGAGATCCCTGAACTCAGCTTAGAATTAAATACATATGCAAAGATGGTGGGACCCGTTTTCGCCACAGCTATTTCAATACTATCTAAAGCAGGAGAGACCCTCAGAGTCACCGCAAACAGTGAGGGCATACGTTTAGCAAGTCTTTCTGATCTAGGCGAAGTAGAGTTCGAGTTCTCAACAACATCAGGAACTCTCATAGATTATCAACCTCCTGAGAGCGAGATCGTCAATAACTACTCTCTGGAATACATTGAGATCCTGGGCTCGATCGCGAAGCTTGCAGATATGATAACGTTGAAGTTAGGGCCCGAGATGCCTATCGAGATAAATATGGAGCTTTCATCAGGTGCTCAACTAAGAGCTTTCGTGGCGCCTCGAGTTGAGTAAGAGAGAACGTAACATCTCTACAGAGCAGAGACTTAAGGAACTATTCCGCGACTACTACCTCAAGGCCCCACTGCATCTACCGCCAGATTTTAACTTAAGGGAATTTGCATTTCAGCTATTTGGATCTTCAGGTTACATCAGGCACAAAGCCTTCCTGAGCGAAGCCGAGCTTAGAAACTTTGTGGTGCAACATGTTCCCAAACACATGTATTTCTCAGCAGCGAAATACCTCGATCCTGCTAGGCCGAATATGGATGAAAAGATGAGGATAGGAACCGATCTAGTATTCGATATAGATGCCGATCACATACCCAAGTGTGAAGAGGTTTTACAGGTGCTCTATCTATGTCCTAGATGCGGAGCTGTTATCGAGAAACCGCGTGATACGTGCGAAGTCTGCGGTAGCAAGCTTATCGAATATCAACACATACCAGAAGACTGCCTCGAGGAAGCCGCTAGAATAACATACCTGTTGACCGACGTAATAACTAATGAGCTTGGACACAAGATTTTCACGATCACATTTTCTGGTCATAGAGGTTTCCACATTCATGTTCAACTGAATGAAGAAGAGGGTAAGATGGGTAGTGAGGCTAGGAGAGAGCTTTTACAGTATTTATTAGGTGAAGGAACCGAACTGGAACAATACTTGGTAAGGGTTGTTAAAAAACGGAGGAGAATCTATGTAAAACCACCTCCGCGTATAGTAGAAGGTGGGTGGCGTAGAAGAATTGCATTGTTTCTCCTACATAAGATACAGGATTACGAGATAAGAACCTTTATAGAAGGGAAAAAACAAGCCATAAATACCTCGAAACTTACCTCGATAGCCGATGAGATTAATAAGCTTATTCAAGAGGCTATTACAGCTATGCGTATAATCGTCGATGAGAAAGTTCTAATAGATTTGTCACGGTTGATAAGAGTTCCTGAAAGTATAAATGGGAAAGCAGGGTTTATAGTTAAGAGGCTTACCTTAGACGAATTGACAAACTTTAAACTAGATGAAACCTTATCTCCGTTCGCTTCACTCGAACTAAAGATACTGCCCAAGGTCAATATGCCGAAGCTAAGATTGCTTGGTAAGGATATCAGATTAAAACGAGGTGTTAGCTTAAGGATCGATGGAGCCTTGGGAGTGTATTTAGCTCTCAAAGGTCTTGCAGAGATCATCGAGGTGTTGTAGTGATATGAGTATGAGTTGGACAGAACTTCTCAAGAGTGCTCTAGAAGGGAAAAACATACCTGTATCTAAAGAATTAGTAAAGAGATTGAATGTTGACGTGTTAAAGATGTTTCAATGGTGTAATGAGCCCCACGCTCTTGAAAGTGTATGTAGCAAATACTTTGAATTAATCAATTCTTTATTAAAAACAATTTGCGACGACAGAATTTCGTGGAGCGATTTGACGGGTAGCATAGATGAGAAGTTGCTTGCAAGAATAAACAATATTCTCAAAAACTACTACAGGTATCTTATTGTATCTCTACACGATGAAGAATTCCATGTATACGTAGAGGTATTGCACACCTTTGAGATAGGAGATAAGCGTTATCCCAAAGGTTTTAACTGCTATATCCCAGTAGAAGATGCTATTCTTTTAGAGTCTTTAGGTCTCGTCAAGGTCATTACAGTACCTTTGGTCACTGAGAAAATAACGTTTTAAGCTAACTCAACAACGTCTTTACGGTGTAGTAGAGTGAAAGTTCCAAAGACCATAAGGACGTACTGTCCTCGCTGTAGAACCCACACTGTCCATACAGTTTCTATATACAAGCATGGAAAACGAAGAACTCTTGCAGAGGGGCAGCGCAGATATCTAAGAAAACAAGAGGGTTACGGCTCTAAGAGAAAACCCGAGCAAAAAAGGTTTGCTAAGGTAACTAAAAAGGTCGTGCTAAAGCTCAGATGTTCACAGTGCGGTTACATACTACATAGACGAGGTATTAGGTTAAAGAAAGTTGAGCTAGTAGGGTGATAAGGTGGTTAAGAAAAGAAAGATCCTGATTCCCGAGCCTAAAAGCCGCTTTGTACGAGTTAAATGTCCTAACTGTGGCAATGAGCAGGTAGTGTTTGATCATGCAACATTCCCGGCCCGTTGCTTAGTATGCGGAACACAGCTAGTCCAGCCCACAGGTGGCAAGGCAAAGATACTGGGCGAGATCGTCAAAATTTTAGGGTAATTTTTCCCGTTTACAATGCTTTTAAATTCATGCTAGCCAGAAGCTAATCAGAACTAGGAGGTGAGTAGATAATGTCAGCTCTCATATTTAAACGCAGGGATCTACCTGAAGCAGGGGACCTCGTAGTAGCCCGCGTAACTAAGGTCTTCGAATATGGTGCCTACGCAACTTTAGAAGAATTCGAAAATCTCACTGCCTTTATCCCTTGGAGCGAAGTATCGACTAGGTGGATAAGGAATATCAGAGATGTTCTGCGCGAAGGACAGATAGTGGTTGGAAAGGTCATACGAGTAGATAAGAAGAAGAGGCCACCACAGATAGATATATCATTGAAGAGAGTGAGTGATGGCGAAAGAAGATTCAAGATGATGCGATGGAAACGTGATCAACGCGCACAGAAGATTATAGAGCTCGCCGCCAAAAAATACGGCAAATCCCTTGAAGAAGCCAGGAATGAGGTTTGGGAAAAGCTTAGAAAGAGGTTCGCCGATGTGCTATCGATTCTCGAACAAGCAGTGATCCAAGGTCCAAAAATACTAAAAGAAGCAGGATTATCAGAAGAATGGAGTAAAATCATTCACGAAGAAGCTAGTAGACACATAGAGGTAAAACATGTAAAAATCAGAGGTATCATAACTGCCCAGAGCTTCTCACCTGATGGTGCCAATCGTATAAAGAAGTTCTTACAAGAGCTCATGGCGATAGAACTGCCAAACAAACACACAAACATCAAGGTCTATACAATAGGAGCGCCGCGCTACGTAGTTGAAGTGACTGCACTCGACTACAAAACTGCGGAAAAAGTTCTCAAAACCTTGCTGAACAAAGCTGAGAAGTTAGTGAAGGAGTTAGGGTTAGAGAACTACAGTTTTACAAGAGTCGAGGTTGGGCGTGCCTAGAATGCGATGGCTTATGAGAAAGTGTCCTCACTGCAATCTCTACACACTTAAAGATCGCTGTCCCAGATGCGGCTTGAAAACCGTATCAGCACATCCTCACCGCTTCTCCCCTGAGGATAGGTACGTACACTATCGCGTCCTCATGAAGTACGGGAAGCTACTAGAGTCTCTCTAGTAAATCCAATTAATACCCTTTTCTGTAATGTCAAAGACAAATACTGCGTTCGTAGGACTTAGTACTCTAAGCTCCTTCAACGAGTGTTCCAAGGTACGGGTTCTACAAACAACGTCTACCCACGGTATTATATATTTAAAACCGCTTGGCTCTACACCCTCGTCAGTTTCATGCACCTGAGCTGTCATGATTATCCAACTACCTAGGTATTCCCTGATGAGTGCTAGGACTGCAAGCAATGAAAGAAAATGCCTTAAATCCTCAAAACTCTGGACCGAAACCCTATAGAAACTGTTTATGCTATCGATAACCAACAACTTCGGTGCAACACCGTGCAAAAGCATTGTCAGCAATACATCAAGAAGGTGTTCTGTAGACAAAGCTTCTAAGAAGAACCTATCTTCAGGCATGTTAAGCTGAAGAACTCTGTCTTGATAACTACTCCCTTCGGTGCTTATATACACTAAAGGACTGCAGCAAGGCGGCGTACGGTGAAAAATCGAAAGAACTAAGTTGGTCTTACCGCTAGCGGCTTCACCATATATGAGTATTGTCTTGGGCTCATTGAAAAGCAGCGAATCAAGCTTCATGTTTCCGGTGGAAGGGACGCATTGGTTTAGCAACGTATCAGTCGAGAACCGATTCATCACTTCCTCATGACCCGTGCTATTCATCATTTAACGTTTAGTGCATAGATGTCGTCTGATTCTCGGCTGAGTATGCCACTCTCAACTAGGTTCTCTACAGCTTTCCTGTAATACCTCTCATCAACTTCTATCCCGTACCACTCCTTGAAATACTCCTTAATTTCGCTGTACGTCCACCTCTTCTTTCCGTGCTCCTTAAGCTCGGTCGTAACTATGCGCTTTATGAACTGCGTCACGTCCTCAAGTCTTGTCCAAGGATATTGGAACCAAACCCACTCCTTAACTTCCATATAGTAGTAATCAGGCTTAATCTTTGCAACAGGTGATATCCACTGCAGGACAGCTATGCGCAACTCCTTCGGCTTCCATCTCTTCTTAACGAAGTCTCTTGCCAGTATAACAGATTCGCCCGTATCCACTATATCGTCTACGAGTAGCGCATTCATACCACTAAGATCCACCTCATACTCGAATTTAATGATAGCTTTCTCCCCTTTAGCAGCAGCTTCTACCCAATGCTGTGACTGAATTGATAACAAATTCTCAATTCCTAGAAAATCGCATATGAGCCTCGCAGGAACGTAGCCACCACGCGCAATCGCTATAACAACGTCCGGTTTGTAGCCGCTCTGTCTAATCTTCTCAGCTAGACCCCAAGACCACTCAACTATTTCCTCCCACGTAACTAGCTTCACGGGGACCCTAGGCATCTACATGCACCCAAAATTATGATGTATCACTAGATAAAAACCTAGCTCTACATAGAAGAACTAACTTCTTTAACTGCACTGCACTAGCTACCACGGTAGTGAGGCCCCCTGCGCCGGCCCGCATAAGTGGATGAGCGAAAGCGCGACTATGCGTGCGGGTTCTCTGTGGGGGCCACAGGATGTTCCCCATTTAGCAATGACGTTGCATATATAGCGTATTATTTCTTTGTTAGTAGCAGAGGGTGCTGCACATGCACAACTTTGTTGAAGCCATAGAAAGGAGCATTGAACACATAGACATGATTGTATCAGACAAGGATAAGGTTAGAGAAGAGGCAATAAGGATCACGCGCGATATAATTAGGATTGCTAGTAACGTGGTTACACATACCCTCAACGAGGATTTTGACCTCGCCGAAAAGAACTTGATTGAACTGAGAAAGCTCGTAAAGAACCTTAACACTATCCTAGCACAGCATCCCGATTTAGCTTACAGCGGGCTTGTCTATAATGCAGTAGCGGAGTACGTTGAGGCAGAGCTGCTCTTCTCCTTTATTAGACATAAAAAATTGGTTAGCTTCGACGAACTGTCCAGCATAGGTGTGCACTACATACCGTACATACACGGACTATGCGATCTAGTCGGTGAACTCAAAAGATATGGGTTAGAACTGATAAGAAAGTCACGTTTTGAAGAAGCTAATCACATAGCCGTAGCCATAGAACATATTTACCACAGCTTGAGAAAGCTCATAGAGTACCCAGATGCCCTGGTACCAGGGTTGAGAAGAAAAATGGATATTATGAGAAGAGTTATTGAAGACTACATAACATTCTTACTGGACATGGAGTACCGAGACAAACTGATAAAGAACCTTAGGCGTTTCAGAAGATACCTCAGGAACCCTCCAGGTTCTACATAGTGAGATGGTTGCAATAGCCATCAACGTTTTCACGCATAAACTGAGATTTTCGCTACGTACAGCCACAAATCACTTAGTGTCTAAGTTCAAGAGACGAAATAAGCTATTCAGCCCAATAGCACTATCCATTACTGAACAAATTGCTAATTATTTCCTAAAACTTCCAGTATTTACATCCACAGAATCTGCTCGCTGGACTTCGCGAATAACAACCGCAATTGCAACGATTTATTTCCGTACTCTACCATTAGTGAACAAGCTGGCTATGAAGATGGGAAGAGGATCTAAGG
>QMWT01000059.1 GCA_003661775.1 Thermoprotei archaeon | reverse complement strand
GTATTCTTGTTGAGTACCTCGCCCGTCACCCAGTACGCGGTCGCCGTAGCGCCCAGGAACGCAGCTGCGTGCTCCGAATCGATGCTCTCTTCCGGGAAGTAGTCCCTCCACTGGGGCTCCAGACCTGTATCGAGAACAGCTATGTAGACGCCAGAGCCATCGAGCCCGTAGACCTCGTGAACCGTAGGCACATTCACAAGGTCTAGATTCCACGTGAGGACCGCGCCGTGGAGATCGCAGTTGGAGGGCAGCACCTCAGATAAAGCCTCGATCCTCACCGCCAAGCCCACCTCTTCAACACCTTCAACACTCCTGAGCAGCTCAATCTTGTCAGGCTGGATAGCTACGGCCAACCCGTTGACCCTGTCGAGACGGTATATGATCTTGGCCCCGAGCTCCGACATCCTAGCTATATCCTCATCGGTTATAGGCCGGGAGAACACCAGCTCGACAACGACGATCCCGCTCTCCGCCTCAACACCTAGCGGGGTAAGCGCCAAGCCAACGACGAAGAACAGCACCAAGAACAGTGCTACGAAGCCAACAACACGTTTACCCATTCAAATACACCAGAAAACAATGTACATACGAAATATTTAAGGTAATGAGAGAGTAGGAGTTTGAACCTCATTAACTATATCCTTAGGCAAACTAACGTTTCAACGGTATTGGAATTGTTCGCTTTCTTACGTTTCGAAACCTCGGCATCAAACTCGAAACTACAACCCTGAAAATTCTAGGGATAAGACCTTGACTGCGAGGTATAGCCAAGCGGGTGTATCATAGCTAAATGTGTACGAGGTTAGTAAGGTCGCCATGTTAGTTATTGTGAAAGAGAAGAAGAAATGTTTATATGTAAACAAGGTAAGCTGATACACTGAGGTTAAGGTGATGAAGATAAAGAAATCTGGTATTGTCCTCATACTCTTACTATTATTTGCCGTGGTAACGCCCCTGATAGGTTCCTTACAAGCAGTACACGCACAACTCCCTATACCTCCCGGAGTACCACGGGGCGATGTGTTAATAGTGCACAACGACCATGGGACGTACCCCGATCCAACAAACTTCAACTGGCTTGTGCCGGGTGTGTTTCACGCTGCAGCTGGTGGCAGCGGTTATAACCAGCTTTGTGCCGGGATTCTCTATTACCTAAATACCACGAACTCTGAGATAATTAGCTGGTTAGCAGCGGGATTACCAGAGTATTCTCCTGATTATAAGACCGTGAAGATTCGAGTTGTAAAAGGTGCTTATTGGAATGATGGTACACCGTTTACAGCGGATGATGTGGTATTCACGATAAACTATCTTCTCGAAGCACCTGGAGGAATAGGTTCAGTTATTAAGAGACTGGTATCTAGGGCGTACAAAGTAGATGATTACACCTTAGTTGTTGAGCTAAAGATACCGAACCCTAGGTTCCACTACATATTTACAGCAATAATCTACCAGCCTCCCATAAAGATCCTGCCTAAACATCAATGGGAAGGTAAAGATCCGCTCAAATTCAAGGCGTTTCCACCGGTATGCATAGGACCTTATAATCTGAAGGCATACGATCCTGGCGGCAACTGGTTCCTGTGGGAGAGGTACGAGGACTGGTGGGCAACGAAACTCTACGGTATAAAGCCTAGTCCTAAATACGTCCTCTATATACACTACGGTACTGAAGAAGCCTATGCTCTGGCTATGGTAAAACACGAGCTTGATGCTAAGAAAACGTTCCTGCCTGAATACTTAGAGATCGTGTTAAAAGGGAATCCATATGTTGGAGGTTGGAGAGCTAAGCCGCCACTGGCCTGGCCTTTCGATGCAAGGATAAAAGGGTTGGCGTTCAACGTGCTCAGATACCCATATAACATAACGGAGGTCAGAAGAGCGCTAGTTCACCTTATAAACTTCACCGAGGTGTGGCTAGCATTCAAAGGCCCTGAGGGAAGCTTACCGATCCCATCGCCATTACCCGTCGTAAGGACACCCGCTGCGGAAAAAGTCTACTACATACCGTTGAAAGAAGAGTTGCTGAAACTGGGATTAGATCCGAATCCACCCAAAGTGATAAGAGATTATCTTAAGGAGCTAGGCTACGACCCGGATATTGTGTGGTACAAATATGACCCTGAAGAAGCGGAGAGACTTCTGAAAAAGGTAGGGTTCTACAGAGGATCTGATGGGAAGTGGTACCTACCGAACGGCACTAAATGGGTTATAAATATACTCGCGCCAGGGGCGTACGAAGCAGAACCACAGAGAATGGCGTTTATAGTAGCGGATCAGTGGAGAAGATTTGGAATAGAGGTTAACGTCCTCGTCGTCGAATCAGGTGTGTTCTACTCGTCATGGAGTAAAGGCACCTTTGAGATAGGCGCGTTTTGGCCAGGAGGTATAGGGCCTCTACTCGACTACGGTGCGCTGCCATATGCAGCGAATACCCAGTGGAATAGCAGGTACTTCAACCCAGATGCACCTTCTGTTGGGTGGGCTGCCTACAACTTCACAGGGAAATACGGCTCTAAGAAAGACCTAGACGAAATACTTAATGAACTAGAGGCAACTCCACCTACAGAAACAGACAAGATATACAGCCAGGCAAGGAAGGCGCTACTAATCTGGGCCGAGCAACAGCCGTGGATAGGGTTCTTCCCAGCACCATTCTACACTGTTAACGATCGATACTGCTGGGAGGGATGGCCATCATACCCAGACAACTATTACATGGATCCGGTGTACTGGTGGGCTCAAATGCTGTTCATAGTTCTGAAGTTAAGACCTACAGGTAGGTGCCCAGTAAAGGAGGCTGTGGTGTCTCCGCCTTCACCAACAATGCCCACGTCAACGCCAAGCCCGTCACCGACGCCAACACCTCCACTAACCCCAAGCCCTGCGGCAACCGTAACTGTTACTCAAACTATTGAGAAGACTGTTCCAACAACAGTGCTTTCGACAATCATGCGGACGATCACAACAGCAATTAGAGAAATCGATTGGACACCAACAATCGCACTAGCAGTAGTGCTATTCATAGTAGGACTAGCGGTGGGCCGGTTCACTGTAAGAAAGAGATGATTTTGAATAAAATATTCAACCTCATTTTTGTTTATGGAAGCCTTAAAAATTTGATAAGTATCGACAAGTGTACTGGGTTAAAAAGTTGTTAAGAAAGATATTAGCACACCCCGTTGCAAGATATGTTGTTGCAAGAGCTATTCTGATGTTCGCGACCATATTCATAGCGTATAGCTTCACATTTCTATTGCTGAAGTTTATGCCCCTAGATGCTGTTGAGTTCATCATTAGTCAGTACATAGCTGGTTCTGCAGCCACATACCAAGATCCGGCTGTGATAAACGAACTTAGGCAGAGTTTATATGAACTTTTTGGTCTTAAAGGTACGTTGTTGGAACAATACATAACTTTTCTAAAGAGATTGTTCACATTTGATTTCGGGCCTTCAATACTCGCTTTTCCAACCCCCGTTATGGAACTAATCAAAAGAGCTCTTCCTTGGACTATAGGGCTGCTATCGTTCACTACTTTGGTTTCGTGGATCATAGGCAATCTACTAGGTGTCATAACAACCTACATTGAGGTTGAGAGAGGCAGTAGGGTGGCTAAAATCCTACAGGGTATTGCATTGACGCTGCGCCCTACCCCATACTACATAATGGCCTTAGTACTCATACTTCTCTTTGTTTACTTCATTCCAATCTTTCCATTGCCAGGAGCTGGTGGAATGTTAACTCCTGAGTTTTCTTTTGAAAACATAATCAGTATAATCCGTAGGTTTACATTGCCCGCATTATCTATAATAATTATCACTGCATTTGGATGGAACTACATAAGTTCTCGAACTCTGGCGTTGAATATAATCTCTGAGGACTACTTTATCTATGCTGAACTAAGAGGGTTGCCAGATAGCGTCGTCTTGAAGAGGTACGTACTGAGAAATATCTTGATATCCCAAATAACGTTCTTGGCATTACAGCTAGGAACCATATTTAGCGGTGCTTTGCTCGTTGAGACGATATTTGCTTTACCGGGACTGGGCACGATCATATACAGAGCAATAAACACTGGGGACATCAACACTGCTTTAGGCGTGCTGTCGCTATCTATGATAGCCGTATCGCTAGCGACATTTGTAATAGATCTTGTGTATCCAATCATCGATCCTAGGGTGAGGTTTAGATGATATTTCTGAACTTAATTAGAAACACTAAGTTTAGGGTAGGTTTCATACTGCTTGTAATCATTGTTATCTTGGGCAGCTTCTCAGTCTATTCTCCGCCATACTACAAACAATGGTACCGGCTTCCAATAGACCAGCCACCTAGACTTTCGGCGGATCTTCAGTATATACTTGGGACAACATCTAATGGTCGAAGTGTCTTCTACATTCTTGTGAATGCTATTAAAAATTCGTTCATAATAGGTTTGTTCACAGCCTTGATAGCTTCGCATATAGGGCTCTTAGCTGGTTTAGTTGCAGGCTTCAGAGGCGGAGTAGTAGATAAAACGATAATGCTCTTGGCTGATGTAATAATAGTTATACCCGCCCTACCCCTATACATACTGCTCGCAATGTTTCTAAGGAAAGTACTTACGATATATACCATAGGTTTGATCGTCTCAGTAACTTCATGGGCTTGGCCCACTAGACAGGTTAGAGCGTTGACCATGAGTCTAATAGAAAGAGAGTTCGTGATTACGGCAAAACTCTCTGGTATGAGCTCGATGAAGATTATCGTAAGTGAAATCTTTCCATATATACTTGGGTGGCATTTAGCCAACTTCACCAATACCGTCCTTTACGCTATAGGAAGTGAGTCGTCTCTAGCGGTACTGGGTTTATCTATACTTCATGAAGATACTCTGGGAACAATGATCTACTGGGCTCTGCAATATGGGGCTCTATATAGAGGTTTAGTATGGTGGGTAGTACCTCCAGTAATAGTAATAATACTGATATTCACATCATTGTACCTAATTTCCCTTGGGATATCAGAGTACATCAACCCAAGACTAAGAAGTCGGTAATGAGAGTCATAAACGGTGCTAAGTACACGTCAGCGTACAATCAATCGTAAGCTACCTCTCGTGATTGGGCCAGTGACTCCATGGAAAGCTTCACTTGAATAATCCTATGTTTGTACTAATGTTTTTGGTACCCTGTATTCTTAGTACAAGGGTTGTCGAAGTTGTTGTGGGGAGCCGTACAGATGAGTATGTATTCCTATTGGCGGTGTAGGTACCTGATGATGTCGGTGGCTCGGCATTCACAACCGCGGAATCCTTGTCATTCCATACACTCTTGCTCAGCCGTGGTCCAGGTCTGAAAGCTTTGTAAAGATACTAGGTGCTGTGTACACAGGTACAGCCTTATCAGTGTAGGTCTGTGAGAGGAGGTGGGTATGCCGGTAAGAGATGAGGTGCTGGACTGGATTGCGGAGGCCAGGGCCGATCTACGCCATGCTGAGGCCAGTGCGAGGATAGGTGATTATAACTGGGCCTGTTTCGCTGCTCAGCAGGCGGCGGAGAAGGCTTTGAAGGCGCTGGTTCTGCACGTTGTTGGAGAGTACCCGCGGGGCCACGACCTAGTCAGGCTCTATAGAAGAGTGAGGGAGTTCGTGGAGATAAAGCTCAGCGAAAGCTCGTTGGCTAGGCTATCGGCGTACTACACCCAGGCGAGGTACCCAAACGCAGGTATCGAGAGGCCTTCGGAGGAGATAACCGGGGAGCAGGCGAGTGAGGCTATAGCGATAGCGCGGGGTGTTGTGGATGAGATCTCGAAGATTATCAGAGATCCGTAGGGAGGTTATAGAGGTGCTCAAGAAGCTCGCCCGCGAGCTGAACGCCACGGTATACCTCTTCGGAAGCTACGCCCGGGGGGACCATACCCTCGATAGTGATGTGGATATAGTCGTCGTATCGAGGATCTTCGAAGGTATGAGCTACGTAGATAGGGTGGCGATGGTGAGGACGAGGCTGCCGCCGCACATAGGCTTCGACATAATCCCCTTGACGCCCGGCGAGCTGGAGAAGAAACTCGGCCGCAGCAGCTTCTTCAGAGAAATCTCGAGGTACTGGATAAAGATCGAGCCCTAGACAGGTGTGTTCCCAGCCTTTCAACCGCGTGGCGCTGCCTTAAGCTCTATCTCCTGAGGGTGCTCACCCCTGCTCCCGAGCCTTGTCAGAAGCTCCGTAGCGTTCACAGGCAGCTCGATCACGTAGTTCATAACGGACTTGTACACCTCTACAATGCCCTTCCTCGTCAGCTTGTAACCCCCGCTTACCCTCTCCGCGAGCCCTGCGAGC
>QMWT01000058.1 GCA_003661775.1 Thermoprotei archaeon | reverse complement strand
CCATTGTACGTGCTCGGGTCGATATACCCTATATCCCTGGCCTTCTAGCATTTCGTGAGGCGCCTTTGATGATAGCTGCGCTCAAAGCGCTGTGGAGCAAAGGCGTATATGTTGATGTGCTCATGGTTAACGGCCACGGTTTACCGCATCCTCGAAAGATGGGCATAGCCAGCCATATTGGTGTAGCACTGGATATACCTAGTATAGGCGTTGCAAGGAAAAGACTCTATGGCACTATAAGAAGAATTCGTGAAGATTTCGCAGAAATTCTAATTGATAATAAGGTTGTAGGCTATGTCGTTGGCAAAGGTAGGAGGGAGCTCTACATATCTGTTGGACACAAGATCGAACCGGTTCAAGTACTTAAGCTCGTGAAGGAGATGATGAGACCTACTCTAAGGTATCCACTTCCAATACACTATGCAGATAGCATATCTAAGAGGGTCGCCCGCTGTGCTAGGCATGGTCATAGCGGCTAAAGTAGTTGGGGGTTATGGTGTAGGCTCTAAGTTTGTAATGATACCTGTATACTACGACATGTTCAGATTCTACCTGGGTAAAGAACCCTATCCGGGAACTCTCAATATAGAGATAGTGTCTGAACCTCGGGATTACGCGAAGATAGCGAATGTATGCAAACCTATACTGATCTCTGAACAGAAATGGAACAACAAGATCCTCGGCGCGTTGTATCTATGGTACGCGTTTATAGATGAACCATTTAAATGCAAAGTCATAGCTGTAAGACCTCTGAAGAGCAAGCATCCACCAAATATACTCGAGATAGTGTCTTCAAAGTACATAAGGGGTTCATACGGTGTAAAAGACGGTGACCAAATTAGGCTAAGACTCCTATGCAACAATACGAGTGAGGATGATGTTAAGCAGGTCTACTGATGCGTGATGAATGTCTGCCCCCACTGATATGAGGGGATGTATAATGAAACCATTATCAGCTAGTTTACGCAGCGAAGTGAGTAGACTTCTAGACCAAGTGATGAAGAGCAAGGAGATAGTTGTAGTTTTGGGAAGCAGGTCATTGATCAGGTCGCTAGGTTACACACACGGTTTTGCGTGGTCATTTCAACGTGGTAGGCTTACTCTAGTTCTGTTGAATAACCCTCGTCTCCTACTAAGAGTTATCGACAGAGCATTGCTACTCGATGTCGTTGCACGATCAATAACAATAAAGTTGCGTCTTCTTTTAATGCCGTTCATAGTCTGTGCACTGCTCATCCTACTGACAATTATACGTGAGCAGATCGTGATGATGGGAATTTTGGTAACGATGATCTTCGTAGTCCTATTTTTAGAAGTATTACTACGCAGAATTCTCGATCCGCTGATATCACGTAAGGTTCTTGTAGTGCACGAACTTCTTAAGAGTGACCCAGATTATAGGAAAAGCTTCGATATCCTACGCGGTTGTGTAGAAAGGTTAGTGAGTTTAACTACGGTTACGATAGGTGTCAATGACGAGGTAAATCTTACGAAAAAGCGATGCACGGTCTTAAAACGCGGTGCTGGGCTTCTACATCTTCGCTGTACTAGCTGATCCCTAGGACTATGCCTACGGCTGTTAGAAGTGTCCCGCTGATACCCCTTACCGTAACTGCTTCTTTGGCCATAATATGTGCGAATACTCTTCCCAGTACGGGGGTTAAAGCCGTTACTAAAACAGTGACAGCCACGCCAACGACATCGATAGCAAATAAGAAGAGAGGTAAAGCTATAGAGAACGATAGCACTCCTGATACTATCGATATTATAAGTGCGAGCCTATCCCCTAACGAACGAAGATGTCTTATGTAAACAGGTGATAGTATCAAGGTCAAGACTAACATCCGCAAAAATGCCAGCTCAAGCGCGTCTATGTACTTAAGAGCCATCTTATTCACTATGCTTCCTATCCCCCATGCCAGTGCAGCTCCCAGTGCAGCGGCGCATCCCTTTAATGTATTCCCATTCTTATCGCCCTCTTTGGCTACGAGCCATATACCTATGAGAGCGATTGAGCTACCCAGAACGAGTCTGTTGGTTACTTCTTCTCCTAGGGTTAAGGTTGCGAGACCCTGTGATACAAAGATGTAGGTGTAGCTTATAGTTACGGCGCGTCCTCCGCCTATATGCTTGGTAGCTATTATGTAGAGGAGGTCGCCTATACCCACGCCGATAACTGTTGCGATCAGTATATAGAGCCAAACAACAGGGTTCTGAGGCATGTTCACTCTTCGGTATACTGCTAAACCTGCTAACAAAGGTAAGGAAGCTAGCACCCTCAATGCGTTGAACAATAGTGCATCTAGCCTTTCTGCCCCGATCTTTATGAGCGCGGGATTTAGAGCCCATAATATGGCAGCTGTAGCTGCTGCTGCAACCCCTATCTCCTTCATCTATGTTGACACCTCAGTGTAGCTGTGGATTCAAGGAATAAAAGGGTGGTTTTCTACCTACGCTGAGGTGGTATTTAGCTTGAGAAATAAGCTTGGAAGAGTTAAGCTTGTTGTGAGCGATGTCGACGGAACACTTACGGTGAGCAGAAGCAGCTTCGTACTCAGCTGCGAAGCTATTGAAGCGATCAGTATGTTGGAGCAGCACGGCATCGCTGTCGGCCTAGCTAGCGGTAACTCACTACCAGTTCTAGCAGGACTTGGTAGGTACCTTGGAACTTCAGGTCCCGTGATTGCCGAGAATGGTTGTGTAGTTATGATTAGGCGTGGCGATGTAGTGCCGCTATGTAGCAAAAGCGCTCGCGAAGCAGCAGAGGTTGTATCTAAAGAACTTGGGCTTGAACCAAGCTGGCAGAACCGCTTTAGGATGTATGATTACGCACTCATGGTTGCGGATTATCCGCGCGAGAAAATACGTGAGCTTACGGCTAAGGCGAATGAAATCTTAAGGAAAAGAGGGTATGACGACTTCTACGCTTTCACGAGTGGTTTCGCAATACATATACATCCTGCTGAAGCAGATAAAGGGACTGCACTGAAATACGTTGCGTCTAGACTTGGACTTCCGCTAGAGATGGTAGCGGCTATCGGGGATAGCAGCCTTGACATCGCATTGTTGAAGGCTGCGGGTGTACGGGTAGCTGTTGGAGATGCCGATGATGAATTGAAGCACGTAGCAGATCTTGTGATGAAGGGGTTTGCAGGTAAAGGATTTGCAGAGTTTGCTTACATGCTGATTAGTGCTAGGAAGAATGTGTGATGCTTGGCCTCAGTGCGGCGATTGTTCATCACAAGCATCAGAGGCCACCGCAATTCATCATTCCGATACATAGTCATTTCTTCTGTCTTATCTTCTTAGGCTTTGTAGCTTTGAACTGCTGTTCAACTTCTTCAGGAAGTGATGCTAGGTCATCGAGAGGATCGCCAGGATCTGCTACGACTTCAGGGCTTATCTTCAAAAGTCCTTTCTCTTTAGCAAACATCAATAACAGATTGTACTCTATATCTTCTAGCCTTAAAGGCTTTGAGGTGTCTACACCATGCTTTTCAAGCCATCTGATGAGCTCATCAACTATGTTGTTTGAGGTTATCATGTCTATGAGCTCATCTTTACTTGGTAGCTGTGAAGAGGACAAAAACCTTCACCAATAATATATTTGAAACTTGGCAAATAAGGTTTGGCTTCTTTGCAATGGGTGTCTACTCTTCAGAGATCAAGGATATCCTCTTGGATATATTCATCGAGGGGTCCGCTGAAGGTTTTGATCCCTTCCCCATCCGACCAACATGTATAGGCGTAGTAAAGAACGTCGAATAATTCATGGCGCCATACTTTAATTTCGACGAAATGCCTTGAGCTAAACACCCTTATGATAATTCCCCAGGGTATTGCATGTATGATCACGTAATTGGGAATGTATTCCTGGCCATAGCATTTATCGATGGTCCTCTTCAGAGCTTTGAGTATCATGGCCGCACTCCTAGGATTAAGCCTTAACCCATAGATCAGCAGGGTCTTCGTAAAAGCAACGCATTTCTCCCAGTCTAGAGCTCGGTTGCGCGGAATCGATATTGGATTGCCTAAAGCTGACAGCAGGTTGAGACCATCGTAGACTATGTACACAGCTCTTCTTCTTACATGTTCATCTACTTTGTCTAGGTTTTCGAGAATGATCGAAGAGTAACGGTAGAAAGCAGCTATGTCATTCAGCGATGCTGAACCTTTTTCGCGTATCGAGGCAATCAGAGCTGCAGCTTTCTCTGTTGCTTCGTTAAATACATCACTCTGGGCCGTCAAGATTTGGCTGCACCCGCTCGTTGGAGAACACCGTAGATGCGTAAAGGTAGCGAGAAGAAAAATTTCGGGTTTGAGTTAGGGGCTCACAGCTGCTGTAAAGAATGGTTTTCATTCTTCAACAGGTCCTATAACGGTCTTTCCGACAAGCTTGTTTATCCTTTCGACTTCTTCGTCCACAAGCCTCTGAATCTCCTTTATCTCTTCTTCTGTTAGGTGTCTGAATCTTCTCTGTAGCTTTAGGTACTCTCTCACCGGTTTTCTCTTGGGCACTGGTACCGTGACTCTGAACTCTCCGTTCTCGAGCTCCCACAGGATCCACATACCGGTGAGCACTGCTAACCTCGCTAGGGTTATGCTGTACTTGGAGTCGAAGCGCCATCCAGTGGGGCATGGCTGGAGTACGTGGATGAATGTTGGTCCTTCTATCTCGAGACCTTTACGGAATTTGTTTAGCATGTCTATAATGTGAGATGGGCTCGCTGTTGCCACGTAGGGTACGCGGTGTGAAGCAACTATATCCACTATTGGCTTCTTGGGTCTCCACTCGCCTTTCCACACCTTGCCTACGGGTGTTGTAGTAGTCCAAGCGTATTTGGGCGTACCCCCGCTTCTCTGTATACCCGTATTCATGTATGCCTCGTTATCGTAGAGTACGTACATTACGTTGTGTCCTCGTTCGAGCATACCGCTTAGTGCTTGGAATCCTATGTCGTAGGTACCACCATCTCCCGCCAACGCGATGATGTTGATCCGCTTATTCGGATCTATGATGCCCTTACGTTTAAGTACCTTGATAGCCGCTTCGATCCCGCTGGCCACAGCAGCTGCATTCTCAAACGCTACGTGGATCCACGGAACTTTCCAAGAGGTGTAGGGGAACATAGTTGTTGATACTTCTACGCATCCCGTAGCGTTTACGATTATGGTGTTGGGGCCTGCCACCTTGGTTAGCATGCGCACTATCAGGCCTGCAACGCAGCCGGCGCAGAGTCCGTGGCCAGGAGCTAAGTATTCTTCACGCGGTATGTCGAAGAGTGAACGGAATGTGGACTTGACCTGTGCCATGGTTTACACCTCCACACCCCTTACGCCCCAATAAATCGTCTCTTTAGGCACTGTTCCCAACCCGAGGTATCTCCTCACTTTCTCCACAATGTTCATGAAGTCATACTCTGTCACGGTCCTCTGACCTATTCCTGCAACAATGCTGAATATTTTCGGCGCGTCCTTCTCGCCGTAGAACAGAGCCATGGTCTCAAGAGCGAGAGGACCTGAGATCTGGGCACCGTAGCTAATAGCTCTGTCGATCACAGCTACAGCCTGCACATTCTCTAGAACCTTCCTGAGGTCCTCGGCTGGGAATGGCCTCCATAACCTTAGCTTCACGCAGCCCACTTTCAACCCCTTATCCCTCATCATGTCGACAGCCTCCCTAGCAGTTCCATATATGCCCCCGTAGGTGAGAACGGCTATCTCGGCGTCATCCATCATGTAACCTTCAACGACATCGTATTTCCTACCGAACTTTTCAGCAAACTCCTGTTGTACCTCCTTCACGACTTTGTACGCCTCCTTCATCGCGACTACCTGCTGGTACTTTACCTCGTAATACCATTCAGGTCTGACTATGGTGCCTATAGAGACAGGTTTTTCAGGGTCTAGGATGTTGATTCTATCACGTCTCTTAGGCACGAATCTACGTATTTCCTCGGGATCCTCAGCTACGTCCACAGCCTCCACAGTGTGGCTCATTAGATAACCGTCGTGGGCAGACATCACGGGTAGCAGGACTCTGGGGTCTTCCGCTATCTTGAACGCCATTATCGTAGTATCATACACTTCCTGAGCCGTAGAGTTGATTAGGGCCACCCACGATGCATCGCGTGTGTTCATTAGGTCGCTGTAGTCACACCAAATGCTTATCGGCCCTGAAAGAGCTCTTGTGGCTATAGTCATGACTATAGGTAGACGGGAGCCCGAGGCTATGTGCAGAATTTCGTGCATTAGCTCCAAACCTTGGCTCGCTGTCGCCGTGAATACCCTAGCTCCAACAGCTGATGCTCCCACTACAGCGCTTAGAGCCGAGTGCTCGCTCTCTACGTGTATCATCTCGGCATCGAGTTCGCCGTTGGCTATGAACTCAGCTATCTTCTCAACTATGGTTGTCTGGGGAGTTATTGGGTAGGCGGCAATCACGTCGACATCGGCATCCTTGACGGCGTAGGCAGTCGCGTAGTTAGAATT
>QMWT01000057.1 GCA_003661775.1 Thermoprotei archaeon | reverse complement strand
GAAGAGGAAAGCAGTTCAAGCAGTGAGCCGCCTACGTCGGCAACCCCAAGATTGAGTACGCTCATGTCTTCGGGTGTAGTGAAGAAGCTCGGCTTAGGTGGATTGATAAAGTTGATAAAGTGGATCGATGAGATGCTCAGTAAGGTTCCCAAAGAAAGCATTGAGGAGATAGCGCGGTTTGCAGCTATTATAGGGATCATAGGGGAGGAGGAGAGGGATTTCGTGTTCAGCGCTATAGACTTTGTTGTTAAAACTCGTCGCGCAGGCCTCAAGGTAGACGACCAGCTCATAGCTCTCTACATGCTTGCCAAGGTATTTGGCGTCGAGGATAAGGAAGCGGATAATGAAGTTGTTAAGCTAGCTGTAGACAGGGATGACAAGTTCATAGCGAAATTCATAAAGCCCTAGTGAGCAGCGATGGTATCCACAAGCATCAGCACCGCAATCATAACAGTTGCCGGGGTCATCATGGCTTCTATGTTAGCAATAGCGCTCCTCAGTCAAGTAGGGGCTGTGGACTCTGCACTTAAGGTTGTTTCCAAGAACGTGATGGAGAGAATGAAGACTTCGATAGATATTGTGCAAGTAGCACAGAACGGCACCTACTTCGTGGTGTACGTCAAGAATACGGGTAGTAGAGGCATCTCGCAAAGTGAGCTTGAAAAAACCGATATCTACTTCGGCCAGGATTGCAGCAGGCTCTACTTATACAACACAAGCGGTCTCTGGATATGGAATTATAGTGAGACAGATGTTGATGGGGTGTGGAGCCCAGGGGAAACCCTCATCGTGAGGATATACAATGGGTCCAGCTTAGGCGATCCCCCGTACTGCATCAAGATAGTCCTTCCGAATGGTGTTTCCGATGAGGATACCTTTACGGAGTGAACACCGTGGAAATTCGTCGATCCTAATAGGGCTGGTGGTATCGATGGCCATTCTCTTCCTAACGATGTACAATGTGTATATGTTTATGAAGCTAGCTACGGTGCTCAGCTCAGTCACTAAGGAGACGCTGGATGCAGCGAGCAAGGAATCCTTACTCAAGGTAGCTGAGGTAGTAGTTTTCAGCAATGGAACCTTGAGAGCCAATGTTACGAATGAAGGTCCGGAAGAGGTAGAGGATATCGCCTCTATAGATGTTATAGTTCTATACACTGTGAATGCCTCTCCACCTCTACCCGCCACTTACCTACTTAGTTTCAGCTATAACGTAACTTCGAACGGGGTTTGGACTGTGAGAAGGGTGTTCATAGACAACTATACCTATTCCTACTCC
Source organism: Thermoprotei archaeon (assembly GCA_003661775.1). GTDB lineage: Archaea > Thermoproteota > Thermoprotei_A > Sulfolobales > Ignisphaeraceae > QMWT01. The sequence goes on along the minus strand of QMWT01000057.1, from coordinate 5,233 downwards.
GAGCACCCGTACCTTATGCCTGGTGAAACAGTTGAGATTGAAGCACTTCTTCCTTCAGCACCCCTAAAGGGTAGCGAAGGTCTGCTCTTAGTCTCTACACCTAGCGGTACTAAAGCAAAACGATCCTTTATAGTTAAGTAGCTAGGGGTGACCGTGCATGAGCACGGTTACAGTAGAGGAAGAGGACAAGAAAGATTATAGAAAGGTTATATCGACTGGTAATGAAGAGCTCGATAATAGACTCGGAGGAGGTATTCCCATCCCAGCATTGATATTGATAGAGGGGGATCATGGTACTGGAAAGAGTGTGCTTGTGCAGCAGATCACCTTCGGAGCGCTCAAGGCGGGGCTAAGGGTGTACTACATAACTACGGAGTCCACGGTTAGAGAACTGCTCTTCCAAGCGAAGAGGCTGAGCTTTGACATGACAGAACCGTTCCTAAGAGGATTTCTAAGAATATATCCAGTACACATGGAGGGCGTCCGTTGGGCTAAGAACGTAGCGAAGCTACTGCTCCCAATAGTAGGGAAGTTCATGACGTTAACCGAGAACGAATGGGATGTATTTGTAATAGATTCATTCAGCGTACTCTCTGTGTATGCAGACGTTAGCGCAGTACTTGATATACTAACACAGATGAGAACACTCGTGTCTCAGGATAAGGTAATACTCCTCACGGTACATCCCGAGGCACTAGCTGAGGAAGTCATGGTTAGGGCTAGGAGCGTGTGCGATGGCTATATAAGGTTAAAGATTTACGAGGTTGGGGGCAGACTTATGAAAGCTATGGAAATAGTGAAGCTTCGCGGAGCACTAGGACCTGTTGACAGCACGATCGCGTTCGAAGTTGATCCCGCCTTCGGAATAAAGGTGATTCCATTATCGTTAGCCAACGCGTAGGGTGAGAGCATGTCGTTCTCCATGTTGGCTAGGAGAAGAAACGTAGACCCTAGGCTTTACAAAGCTCTTCGCACCTACCCCTATCTAGCGAAGTACTTAGCATCCGTGGCTAGAAGGGTAGGGTTTCCACAATTCTACGATACTTATGAACTTAACTACGATATGAAGAAGCTAAGGGATATAAACATTCTCTATCCTGTAGGCGACGGAATATTTATCCACGTATATATGCCCCCTGAAGGCACAGTGAGCGGGTATAGGAAGTACATAGCTATAGAGCCTCCTAAACCCGATCCCAAACTTGTAGAACTTATAGAGTTGAAATTAGCTGATGCCATCAGTGAAAGCGATGTTTCAGAAGATCCTGAAGAGAGGAGGAAGATACTGCTAGAAAAGCTTAGCCGAGCGATCAGGGTAGTTGACAGACCCGTTGACTACTCCAGAGTAAAGCCTACAACTAGGAAGATCCCCGTGTACAGAACCGATTACATGTACCTTAAGTACTACATAATTAGAGATAAGGTAGGGCTAGGCATCCTAGAACCTTTCCTCCACGATCCTTGGATTGAGGACATTACATGCAAGGGAGTTGGCCCGATATACCTCGTTCACAAGATATTTGGCCCTCTAGAGACAAACATAGAGTTCAGAAGCTCTGAAGAACTTGATCTCTTCGTCATAAGGCTTTCCGAACGCATAGGTAAACCAGTATCCCATGCTAGACCTATAGTCGATGCGACGCTCCCCGACGGCTCTAGGCTTAATCTTGTCTACGGCTCTGACGTCAGCTTAAACGGTTCGAACTTCACCATAAGGAAATTTAGCAAGGTGCCTTTAAGTATAACCCAACTGATAGCTTGGAACACTATGGACGAGAGAATAGCGGCCTACCTCTGGATGCTACTGAACAATAGTATGAGCGGTTTTATATGTGGCGAGACCGCTTCAGGAAAAACCACCACCCTCAATGCAATCTCGGTATTCATACCCCCCACAGCAAAGGTGGTATCTATAGAAGACACCGCCGAGGTTCAGCTCCCGCATCCAAACTGGGTAAGAGAGCTTACCCGGGATACGGGAAGCAAAGAATCTTCGGTCACTATGTTCGACCTGCTTAGAGCAGCTCTAAGGCAGAGGCCTAACTACATTATAGTGGGTGAGATCAGAGGTCCAGAGGCAGCTATAGCGTTTCAAGCTATGCAAACCGGCCACCCAGTACTATCGACATTTCACGCGGCTTCCGTAGAGAGACTTATTCAGAGACTTACGGGAGACCCCATAAACATCCCCAAGACGTTTATGGACAACCTCAATTTCGTTGTGATCCAGAGCGCTGTATGGCGTGAAGGAGTAATGGTTAGGAGGGTTCTAAGCGTCAACGAGATCCTGGGATACGACCCTAAGTCTAACGTAGTGATATACATTCCCGTATTCGTATGGGATCCTGTCAAGGATACGTTTATCTTTAGAGGAAGAGGGGCCAGCTACTTACTCGAAGAGAAAATAGCTATCATGAAGGGAGTAAGTAGGAAGGATATGAGGAGGATCTACGAAGAACTTGAACTACGAGCCGCATTCCTCAGAGCACTAGTTCAGAGAAAGATCTTCAATTACTACGATGTGTGGAGAGCCATAGTAAAAACATATGAGCTGGGAATAGAGGCTGCCTTGAAGAGGCTTAAGAATGAAGGAACACTCTAGTGGAATTCGAGGAGCTTAGAATGGACAGGGTAAAAGCACTTTTAAAGAATCCTGCCCTATGGATCGGTATCGCGTTAGCATTGCTATCTCTATTCATACCTATACCTTACAAGTTCATAGCCCTAGCCTCCTCACCGCTTCCACCACTCCTCACCTATATATTCGCGGTGCTTCGCAGGAGAAGAGTCCTGGTTGGTGTAGATGAGGAACTTTTGTATGTTGTAGCGCACATGTATGCGGTATCTACGGGGAGACCTCCTCGGGAGAGATTATTCGAGTTGGGGAGCGTATCTGGCCTTGGCTATGGTGAGTATAGTGCTGTGCTAACCAGAATAGCGACGCTAGCTAAGAGATGGGGGTACGGCTTTATAAAAGCCATTCGGATCCAAGCAGAGCGCGTCTCGAACCCTCTCTTTCGCGACTTCCTCATAAGGCTCTCGGAGGCTATGAATGTTGGTGAGGATCTAGAGAGGTTCCTAGGCACAGAGTTTAAGAGTATACTAGCTGAGTACGAGGCTAATTACACAAGGGTTTTGGAAGCCGTTAAAATGCTCTTAGGTATATACACAGCTTCCATATCTTCGGCACTCTTCATAATAGTGAACATGATACTTATTGCGCTACTAATATTTGGAGGGGTCACTCTAGTGATATCGGCGTTCTTGGGGACTATAATAGCGCTAGCGGTGTTGGTTTACATGATAAGAAAAGCACTGCCGCGAGAGAAGCTCGTACACGAATTAAGAGTGAACATACCGGAGCGAAGGCTCTACGCCTATACTCTGCTCGTTGCAGTAACGTTAGGTACGGTGATAGGGCTTGGAATATTCAGGTTGTTTAAAGACCCTTCCTACTTCATGATGAGTTTCGGTGCGTTGTTACTAGTACCGGGGCTCGTGGGTAGGAAGATCGAGAGGAAGATCAAGAATACAGATACATTCTTTGTGGTATTCATAAGGAGTTTTGGGCTAACTCTCTCTAGTGTGAGAAACTATGCCTCAGCCCTTAGGAGCCTACTTAGGACTGAATTTGGAGAACTAACACGTCCTTTGAAGAGGCTTTACGCGAGGATCATCAACGGGGTTGATAAGAAGGTTTCATGGCTCTATTTCATAGGTGAGACAGGGAGCGAGACCGTTAGAAGATGTCTAGACATATTTTACGACTCCATGGAGGCAGGTGGAGACTCTACTAGGGTAGGCATGGTGTTGGGCACATTAACCCAACGCATCATTACTCTAAGAAAGCAACGAGAGCAAGTTGCAAAGGCATTCGAAGGAACTGTATACGTACTACATATACTCATAGTAGCCCTAACTGAATTCATGATGAGCCTAATTGGGCTGTTTCAACAGCTTATTGCATCTCTTAGCACTGCAGCCCCGATCACGATATTTAATGTAGCTACGATACCTCCCGAGATGCTCCTGGCCATGAAAATCGTGCTGGTATTCTCGCTAACTCTCTTAAATGCCTTTGCTATGAAGTCTGCTAGTGGCGGCTTCTCGGGCACAGCTTGGATCCACGCCTCAATTCTACTCATGCTGAGCGGCATAACTATGATTCTGGCTTCAAGGTTTGCAGAGTTACTAGTGCAGATGTTCAACATTGAGAACATGGGGCTGACCGTACCTCAAGGATGATGCCCTAGGATATTCTCGATCAACTTCCTTAGAATAGTCTCAACTTCCTTTAGTATGATCTCGATGGAGCTTATGACGGTCAGCATTAGGAGTATAGAGCCTACGAATAGTAGCAGTATTCCCAAGGCTATCCAGAAGGAGCTTTTCGACAGAAAGAGTATGAGAATGCTTGAAATCTCGATGGCTAGCAGCGCCAGGAAGATAAGTAATGCTGTGCTTGGGGTTCTTAAGGCTCTTCGAATGGTTTCCCTCATACTTTCTGGGGGCTCTAGGTTTAGAACCTCGAACACTATAAACACTAGGACTACCGTGAGCAGGGATATTACTGTTAGAAGACGCAGGGTCTCTACTCTACGACCCAGTGGAAGATCCGGAGAGGTCACTGCGGATACCCTCGGGAGACTAGAGGTCTGAGCCTATGCACTTCTACGCTCTAAAAGCCTTAAAGGCTGTAGTCGCTCAGCGGGCGCAAGAATAGGCTGGGCTTTAATAATCATGCATATTAAGCATCTTGTGGGAATGGAGGCCGTGACTAAGCTAAGACCTCTGCTGATGGTAGTGCTCCTAGCACTGATACTCTCTCCTCAGCTCTCAGCAGATAGGATCGCGGCCCCAGATACACATGACTTGAAGCCCCAAGTTGTAATGCTAGGCATGAAGTATCCACCCTCCTTGCGGCTCCCTTTGAGGGATCTAAAGTCAGCACTCTCAAGTGATGAGATTGCAACCCTCTACACTAGAGGAGGGTTCCTTAGCGAGCTTTACTACGTCGATAGGCTTGGCGTTTACATTCACATGATCATCGAAGAGCCTATCTGGAGGTCCGGGAGCAACGCAACATTCTTAGAGGACGGTGATGTGGTGCTGCGCTACAGTGGGTACATGGTGAAGGCTGAGGTGAGTAGTTATGAACGTGGCAAGTCACTAGAGCTAACGACTACAGTACTTCAGGGGGAGAAGGCATTCATTCACACGGTATGCGCTCCAG
>QMWT01000056.1 GCA_003661775.1 Thermoprotei archaeon | reverse complement strand
GAAACTGGGGGTGTTCATAGTCGCCGCGGCCGGTAACGAGGGCGAGGCGGGGATGTCGTACCCCGGAGCTTACCAGCCGGTGATATCCGTTGGCGCTGCTGGGTGGACCGGCGAGTGGTCCCAGCCCGCGTGGTGGAGAACAGCCGATGTCCCCGAGAGAGATGAGCTCCGCGAGCAGGTGTACGTCACCGAGTTCAGCAGCAGGGAGAAGCCCGGTCAAGACCTAGACGTGCTCGCACCCGGTAGCTGGGTAGTCGGGCCATACACGCCCTACGGAGCTGCCCACCCACCTTACTGGGCTGAGGGCGTGCCCGGTCAGTACTACTACCTAGGAGGAACGTCCATGGCTACACCGCACGTCAGCGGCATCCTGGCACTGGTGCTACAACTAGATATGAAGAATGGCAGGGTAGACCTGAACCAGGAGCTGGCAGAGGAGCTACTTGAAGACTCGACGCTCAGGATAACGTGGAGCAGCGCGGTGGTCTACGACCCGACAACAGGTGAGTATAAGCTCGTTGAGTGGAGCCGCGATGCTGCAGGGAGCGGGCTTATCCAAGCAGATCTAGCAGTCCAGAACTTGGTGAAGGTATCCAAGCATTACTCAAAACCTATGAAGCCCTGATGCGAGAACAGAGCATCACCTCCGACTCCATGAAAACGTGCTCGGTGTGGGGAGAGAACTGAGCGTTGCGCGCTGGGAAACTTTAAACCACGAGAACTGTTTTACAACTGTATCCTCGAAGAGCATCTTGGGGTATGAATTGGTTGAGAAGTCTGTAGAGGAGCTGCTCCGCAGATACCTAGGTGAAGTTCTCGCAGCGTTGTGGGAGAAGGGGATCAAAGAGCCTTTCGAAGTACACGTGGTGAACAGAGACATGTTTGAGGTGTATGCAAGAAGAGCAAAGCTCCTAAGAATAGATGAATTCGCGGAAGGCAGCTCCCGAATATAGAGCGTGCTTGCAAAAGAGTGCGGCGGGACTACAGGTTAAGTACTCCTTGCAGATCCCCAGCACGGCGATAATCTTCACCGCTGCTCTACCCGCTGCGCATCTAAGGATCAGGTTATTAAACCAATTCGATCGCCTTTAAGCTTCGGGGTCTCTGTGCTAACCGTTGTGCTGATAGGCACTGGTGGTTCGGAGGGGGTCCCAGTCCCAGGGTGCTCATGCCCTGCGTGCAACGAGGCTAGGCACTACCGTTTTCTTAGGCGGAGCACGGCTTCTCTACTAATAACCAACTACAGCATGAACATGCTCGTGGATATGAGCTTGGATGCTTCGTACCGTGTTGAGGAGCTGTACGTGGGTGCAGTTCTCGTTACCCACTGGCACCACGATCACATAGCGGGGCTCTACAAGTTCAGGTGGAGCGAGACCCCCATAGACCTCTACGCACCGCGCGGCAGCGCAGACCCCGAGATCGTTCACTTCCCCAGGAGCCTGAGGATACACTTTGTCAAACCCTTCGAGGAGCTCTACGTAGGGGACTTCAAGGTGACGACACTCAAGCTGAACCACACGGTCGAAACCCTGGGCTACCTAGTAGAGCTGGGTAGGAACACCGTCGCCGTGCTCTTCGACACCAAGGGTCTACCCAGCGAAACGCTGGAGTTCCTGAAGAAGCGCAGGGTCAGCCTAGCCCTCGTGGACGCCACCTACAAACCGGGGTACGAAGGTGAGAAGCACAACAATGTGGATGAGGCTGTCGAGATAGGGAAGGACATCGGAGCCGAGGAAGTCGTGCTGACCCACATATCCCACCACAATCTACCCTACAGCAGGCTCGTAAAGTACGTGAGAGAGCGGTGGAGAAACGTATACGTATCATACGACGGGATGATCGTGAACCTGATCTAGCAACAACCTTAACGAGACATCGTTACTAAGTACCTTGAGCACCGTGGCAGTCCCCTGATTTGTCTTCTGCAGAAATCCCCTGCTCCCTCGCTTCGATGAAGGCTCTGGGCGCGCCTTTCTCGCTGAACACCTGCTCGAGCTCCTCGAAAGTATTAACAGCGTGGAGCTGGTAGGTATCGAAGTATTTAGTGTCTAGGAGCTCCAGCGATCTCCTGAGCTCTCTCCACGCATCTTCGTAGCTCCGCTCATGGGTCTTCTCAGCCACCACGAGGCGGTTCCTATACCTCGATATCAGGTCCCCGAGCCTCTCCTTCGGCCTCGCCGTAGCTGGGAGCTATATCGACCATGTTCACCCCAGCATTGTTAGCCTCGATAAACGCTCTCCGCGCCTCCTCAGGATCACCTAGCAACAGCTAGCCCACAACCACCAACTGCAACTATCGAAACCCCGTATCCAGTTCTTCCAAAGGATCCTATACTCCAACTGGGACGCCTCGCACACTCTGCTCCCCACCTACTTAAATATGATGCTAGTGACCACACAACGGATTATCCTGAGAAGAGAAGTTGGTTTTGTACGCTTTATCGCGTTCAAACAATGGATGGAGGTAGCCCAGTAATACACGAAACGATGTTGCCAAAGAAGGCTACACAAGTTTCAGCAGTCGACAGAATTAGCTCCTTTTCCTCGATGCTCAGCCCCACGTCTACCCCGCTTTCATCCATGAATTGAAGGATCTTCTCGGCAGCGAATTTAGGCGGAATCCCATCTCTAATCCACTCGATAGGGGTATGGATATGGAAATCAATAATCGTCACAATCTCGGATTCCATTATTTTGCATGACTTACATAATTGTTTACGTGGATTTACCGAAGTTTAAATTCAGGATTCTTGTAACGCGTATAGTAGAACACCCAAGGGTCTTAGTGATATACAACAGCTAAAATATCCACGTATAGAGCACGCTAAGACCTTCAATATGAATTAGAAGAATTGCAGAGGAAGGTAGCTGTCTACTATTGATCTGAGGAAGTAGGAATCAGCTACGTAAACGCTCAGTGAGGATCTTGTGAAATAGTGTCCGGACCGCTATGATTTCAGCTAGTTCTGCCAACTCCAAAGCCATTCCTAGGTTATCTGAAACAGTTACCACACCATGTTTCTCTAGATATATTATTTCACACCCTTCTTTGACCTTCTCCACTACTGCTTTCGCTAAATCGACGGTCCTCGGTATTAGTTCTTTGACAAAACGTATGCGCGGCTTCAGTATGTATTTCAACTCGGTATCTAGAAATAATTCTCCTATTTCATCTGGTCTGAGGAGAGTAGACTCCATGTATATGTACTACGGCTTTGCACTTCTCACATTCACCGTATATAGCGAGATGCACCGGCAATTCCGTAGTAGGGTGTCCAGCCTTGATCACATTTCCATCCAGATCCACCTCGACTAAATCCTCTGGATTCAATTCATATTTCAACCTTATTGTGGGTCTAAAGGATGAAGGTGTCACCAATATAATATCGCCGAGTCTAACACTAATGTTCCCTGTAAGAGGCGTTATTAGGCCTTTCAAATAGAACATTTTCAAAGTATTACATATCTGCTTTGCCACCTTCTCTTTCTCTGAACTATTCAAATACAATCACCCCTTCCACAGGGGGCTTCAAGGCTTATCTATGTCTATAACAAGACATAGATCAAAATAACGTTTCTTTAAATAAAGTTGTTTGTTGATCAAATTCTCAAAGCCCAGCCGGCGAGACCGCCCGTTTTCTCAAGTATTGATAGGAATTTCGAATACGCATCTTCATGTTTACTCGTATGATTAGGTATGTACTGTTTTACTTCGAACGAGTTACGTACATACTCCCTTATCTCGCGCAGCGATTTGACGTATCCCAGACCAGCTAACTGCATAAGTATATTGCCAATAGAAGTGGCTTCTTCTGGGCCAGCCTCCACTAATCTGTTTGTGAAATCGGCAACCAGCTGGTTATGCAGCCAGTTCCTAGAACCTCCCCCCACAATATTTATCCTCTTAATTCTTTTACCTGCTAAATCCTCTATTTTCTCTATCACAAACCTGTATTTGAGTGCAAGACTTTCAAGCACCAACCTCACAAGTTCACCTACGGTTCTAGGCTTCTCTTGCCCTGTTTCTTCAAGAAACCTCATTATCTCCTCGATCATGTCTAATGGAGCGAGGAATCTCGGGTCATCAGGGTCTATGAAACCTATGACCCCCCTAGCTTTTTCCGCTAATTTGGTCAACTCGGTGTAGCTGTATTCTTGGCCGCGTTTAGCTAGCATTCTCCTTATCTCTTGCATAAACCACATTCCCTGCACGTTCTTTAGAAACCTTATAGTGTTGAATGCACCACCCTCATTCGTGAAGTTGTACTCCATAGCTTTCTTGTTGACCAGCGGTTTGTCTAGCTCTACCCCCACCAAGCTCCATGTACCGCAGCTTATATACGCCGAGTTTTCATCTATGGGCGTGGCCACAACCGCCGAAGCCGTATCATGAGTCGCTGGCGCTATCACCATTATGTCTTTGCCAACCCTTAATTCCTCAGCTAGTCTAGGGTCTATGTTCCCAAGCTTTGTACCAGGCTCTATTATCTCGGGGAATATGTTTGTGGGAAACCCTATCTCTTCTAGGAGGTCGAAGGCCCATTTCTTGGTCCAGGGATCTAAGAACTGTGTTGTGGATGCGTCGGTGTATTCAGAAACTATTACCCCCGTCAACCAGTAATTGAACAGATCTGGTATCATAAGCAGTGTTCTGGCTGCTTGTAGAAGTGATGACCCGTCTTTGACCATAGCGTACAGCTGGTATAGAGGATTAATAGGCATGAATTGTATTCCGGTCCTCATGTATATCTTCTCGGGAGGTACAACGCTGAGCAACTCTTTCATTGCCCGGCTACGCCTTGGGTCTCTATAACAGTAAGGTAGACCAACAAGCTCTCCATTGTTGTCTAGTAAAGCGAAGTCTACTCCCCACGTATCTACTCCTATAGATGCTATCTGTTCACCATACTTCCTATAGGCTATCGAGATTCCTTCCTTCACCTCACTCCAGATGCTTAGTACATCCCAGTACAGGTGTTCTCTTACCCTGATCGGTCCGTTGGGGAATCTATGTACCTCCTCCATCTCTAGTTTCCTAGCATCGAGGTCTATCTTGCCTATTATAGCGCGGCCCCCACTTGCACCTAGATCAAATGCTAGGATTATCAGAGGCTTCAAATCAAACCCCATTGTATACAAGCCTACGTGTAGACAAAAACATTAACTCCATCAATCACGGATGTTCCAATTACAATGCTTTTCGAAACGTCTTTATCCCGTAAAACCTTCCCTAACTGCTTCTTCGAGTCTCTGTAATTAAACGGTAAAATCAGAGAGTAGCTCTACATATGCTACATCTAACGAATGCTGTTCTTGCATATCGATACCTTCCAAGCACAAAATCTACATCTTCCTTTTTCTAATCTCATGCTACAAACCGTCCCAGCACCGTGTCGGGAAAAGGAGTTGATAATTGAGATGATAGAGCTAGCCCAGGAGGTATAACCGAGGAAATGTTTTGCGGTAACGAAGTAGAGAATACTCCCTTCTCCACGTTCCTGGGAATAAGGAATACTGTTGTACTTCGTGGAACATCTTGGCAGTTGCGTAATATATTCATAAAGAGAAGTGCTTGAGGTTTACGGATGGTATCATTGTAAAACAGTTGACGTCTTACGAGGCGAAATAAGGTCTTCACCCTATGTGCAAGAACTTCTGGTTATTACCGACCACATACATGCATAAGTTGTTACCACCCTAATGCTCTCTTGAGCTCTATCGAAGGCTCTGTGGGGCCTTTAACGAGGCTTACAATTACCATTGCTAGAGCTGCTAGCGCTGCTGAGCCTACATATAGCAGCTCCCAGTACGGCAGCTTTACAACACCGAGTATTCCCGATATCGTTACCCCTGCTCCCACGATGAGAGCCGTCAGAGCGCCTGCTCTCGATGCTCTCCTCCAGTATATACCCATGATCACCGGTACGAACACCGCCGATGTGTACACATCGTACGAGTATATCAGGAGCAGTATGATGTCCTTGACCGTGAGTGCTGATACGAGGGCGGCAACACCGATCGCTATAGTCGATACTATTGACAGCCTCATCAGCGTCTTCTGATCAGCTTCGGGGTTCACCAGCTGCTGATAGAGGTCCCTGACAATGTGCGATACTGCTGCGGAGAGGAGTGAATCGGCTGTGGACATTATGGCTGCTAGGAGAGCTGCTACAAAGAACCCGCCTATTACCGGCGGAAATAGCGTTAGCACAAGCCTAGGTATAGCTGTCTTGGGCGAGTCTATGATCTCCACGGGGTTGTTTGATAGCGCTAGAGCGCACATGCCTGTCAACGGCGGTATGAAGGCCAGCACCATCAGCAGTACGCCCGATAGTATAGAGGCCTTCCTAGCAACGCCGGGATCCCTTGCTGCCAGCAGCCTCTGGTAGAAGTCCTGCCCTATCAATGTGTACATGGTGGTCGCTACGAGGGACAGGGCGATAAGCGTCAACCCGGGTGACAGCGGGTCCATGTAGTTGACTCCGAGGTTCATGGACGTGCTCACCCTGCCCAGGCTCTCTATCAGCTCGCCGAACCCGCCAATCATGTGCAGCGATACGATGAACGCTGCCAACACCCCGATCGAGCCGATGGTGATCTGTATAAAGTCTGTTAG
>QMWT01000055.1 GCA_003661775.1 Thermoprotei archaeon | reverse complement strand
TTTTGAGACCGTACCCCGCGTATAGGTGCAGAGCTTCTCTGCAGTGCCTCAATGCTTTATCGAAATCGCCTTTTCTCGCATAAAGCCTTGCAAGAACAGCGTGGGTATGGGCGCGGGGGATGTCGCTCCACGAACCTACTAAAATCTCGAGAGCATGTTCGAGGTAAGGCTGGGCTTTGCCAAGCTCGCCTGCCTCGAAGTAGGTGTAGCCTATATGCATCGTCGCGTAGCCGAGGAAGATAGCATCGTCTACCTCTAGAGCTCTCTCATACTCGAGCTCGGTGTACGTAATCACTAGCTCGTGGTTTCTGAGGAAGGTGTAGAGACGGGCTATATCAGCGTATGTTACGAACAGTAGCTTATTCCGTACTTCAGCATCGTCTATCTCGGTGCTTACCCGGATAACCTCTCTCAGTATCTTCAGAGCTTCACCGTACAAGCCTAAGTCCACGTAAACCCTGCCTAGAAGTTCCAGGGTGAAGGCGCGGCAAGCGACATACCTCCTGTCATGCGAAGCACCAAGGAATTTAAGAGCTTCCCTAAGGAGTTCGCCTGCCGCCCGGATCTTGCCTGTGAAGAACTCGATTCGCCCTAGTTCAGAGAGTGCTAGACCTCTTACAACAGGGTTTTTCGCCCATCGAAGGACCCCTTTCAGAACTTCTCGATAACGTGAAGCATGGTGAAGGTAGTCAGGGCTGTAGCTCTCGATCCTATCCTTGATCAACGCCATTATCTTATCCTCGTCGCCTAGCTTGAGGTAAAGCTCTATAGCTCTTAACCTGCTCATGAAATCTTCCTGCTCTTCGTAGTAACTAGCAGCTTCTCTCAGAAAGTTCTCTACAGCACTGGGTTCATAGACTAGGTTTCTCCTCACAAGATCGTGGAGGTAGTAGCCCGGTGCCGATGATGTTATGAGACCTCTCTGTATTAACGAGTTTATGAGTCTTCTGGCCCTGCTCTCTCCGAAGAGCCTTGTTATGAGGCTTGCAGGCACTGGGTTCTCGAGAACAGACAAGACCATCAGCAGCTGTTTCTCTTGATAAGTTAGTGAGGAATATAGTTCCTCGAAGATAGAGGGTATACCACTAAGCTTTATGCTATCCAAAGATCTCTCAACACCGTCCTCTCCAGCAATGTTTATGAACATGTTCACCAGTATGGGTATCCCGAGAGTCTCCTTGGTTACAAACTTCACGTACTCTCTGCTCAGCTTAAGACCTCTCAACTCGAGTAGCTTCCCCACAGCCTCCTCGTCTAACCCGTTCAGCTTCAACACGTAGAGTCCTTCTGATAGCAGTTCGGGGTGCATTACCCTCGATGAGATCTTGACCTCTACTCTGCACTTCTCTATCAGTTCCTTCACGAAGAAGATTATGTTCCTATCTCTTGTATTGTGGAGGTCGTCTATCACGACAAGAGTGGAAGTTCTTGCTGTGAGCTCCTTAAATAAGTCAAGTGCTACACCGAGATTGACCCTTTCTGATGTAACGTATTTTAGGAGCTGGGGCATGTTCAGCAGGCTGAAGTATACCCCTGCCCGCCACAGCATATGTTTGTAGTCGCTGAAGCGCGTTACGTGGTACCAGAAGACGGGTCCTCTGTACGTAGAGGCGTAGCGTGCAAGAAGCATAGTTTTCCCGGTGCCTGGGAATCCCCATACCAAGACACATCTTCTCTTCTTCAAAACCTCGAGCTCCCGCTCACGATCAACAAATAAGTCTACGCTAGGCGCATCCTCGACTAAGCTCCTAGATAGAAGCAGTTGTCTAAGAGATTTTTCCCTTCTACGCCCATACCTAACAACGAGATTAGTTCCTTGAAGCTCTATCTTTAATTCCGAGATATCGGAGGTGCAGAGCTTAACATTCCTCTCGCCTATACGCCTCCACTTACACTCGATAAGCCCCGCTCTTCTTAGAGCGTTAAGCCTCCTCGAGATCTCGGTTTCGTTCTTGCCGAGGATCCGGGCAAGTTCTCGGGGGTAGAGCTCAGCAGAGGAGAGAAGAAGTATTATCTGAAGATTGAGCCTATTGCTTAAGAGTTTGAACACTTCATCGTTAACCCTTTCGGGAACTTCGACGTCGTTCTGCACTTACGTAGACCTCTATACGGAACATGTTCTTACGAATCTTAATAACTTGTTAAGAAGTAGAACTTGGGAGATAAGGCATTCTAACTCGTGTATAGAGCTGGGCATTTGTGGAGGGGATCCCCAGTGCTGTATAGGGATGAGGTTAGGTATCGCGAGGAGATCACTGAGTTTGCCTTCCGTGACAATGCTGCTGAGATCAATAAGTTGAGAGCAGAGGTTAAGGGTTTCAGGGTCTGCGCCAACGGATGTTGGTCTATAGTATCGTGTCAGGGTCGGGATTGTGGAGAGGATGAGAAGGACCTTGCTGAGAAGATGCTTAGTTACCTGAAGGATAGGACTGTGTGTAGAGGGTTAGCTGAGGGTGATATGTTTAAGGGTCATGCTGTTTTGGGTACGCCACCTAGTAACCTAGAAGAGCTGTTGGAAGTTGCTTCAGGTATATGTGAAGAGTACCGTGGTGCCGGAGTTTCAAGCTGTGAATTTGTAGGGATCTCTAAACACATTGAGAGGATCATCAGTAGGGATTACGGGGAAGCTGTTGAGGAGAAGGTAGTGCTTGACCTTATGGGGGCGATAATTGTTGAGAGGGGTGGTAGGAGGGGGTTCGGTTCTTACAGAATAGCCTTTGTTCCTACTACGCAGAAGGTGGCTGGTAAATTCGTGGAGTATGTATTGAAAAAAGCATACGAGAAAGCTCTTAGCAGTGTAAGAGCTAGACCGTTAAACCCGTTAGCCGCTGGTAGGGCAACTCTCGTGCTCTCACCAGAAGCAGCAGCGGCTCTCTTCCACGAACTATCCCATGCACTTGAGGGGCATAGACCCGCCGTAGCTCGGGGTGCAAGAATAGGTCCTCCAGAGTTAGAGCTTGTTGATGAGCCCAGGAACCCGTTGGCGCCTTCGATAAGGTTCTTCGACGATGAGGGTATCGCAACCTCTAAGAGGTTCTTAGTGGAGGCGGGCACAGTCGTTGATTATCACCACACACGTCACACAGCTTTCGTTCATAAGTCTAAACCCGGTTCGGCGTACGGACTCTTCAGAGTTCCCACACCTTTTCACACAACACTGGTAGTAGGGCGAGGAGACTGGGGTGATAGAGAGATCGTGGAGGAAACTCCGAGGGGATTCTACATAGATGGGGTGGCTATGGCGGTATTTGAGAGGGGGTTAATCAGGCTGGTTCCGGAGAACGCGTTTGTGATAGAACGGCACGAGATTAGGCAGCCTATCATGCTTAGAAGCATCAAAATCCCGCTAGCCAAGTTATCGACCATAAGCGCTATTGGGCGAAGGCAACTTCTTAGAGTAAGTGATGAAAAGGATCACCTAGTATCCGAGATCGCACCGCATGTAAGGCTTGAAGGCTACGTAGAGTAGCACTTTGGATAAATCTTCGAGTTGTATCCACAGATAATCCTAGAGAGGTTCAGGGCGGTGCTATTGTGTCCTGATAATGTTAAAAAGGTTTATTTGTGATGGATCCTATGGAAAGTTTTCGAAGTGTTGAAGGTTTATATCAGCGTGGTGATATAGAAAGGTAGCAGTGTACATGTATAGTACCGCCCCAGTCTGTTTATTAGCTATGTATAGCGAGTGTCTATGGGGAGTATATGGAGAGAAGTAGCTCACAGGTACTAATGAACGATATATGTAGACGTATAAGAAACGAGCTTAGGTATACGCAGTCTGCAGACTATGCTTTTACCAAGCTCGAGTCGTGGATAGGAGAGCTGAAGAACGTAGCTCGCGGCGAGAATTTTCTCGATCTAGGTACACAGCTCATCGAGTGTGTAAAGGAGGAGCTCCTGCCCATAATGGCCAACTACAGCTTTGAGGAAGTTGAGGCTATGCTGAAAAGTCCGCGTTTCAGAACGTTAGCGTTGTTAAGGAGCAAGATCCTGGAACTTGCCAAAGCCTCTGAGAAACACAAGGCTAAGCCCATTACCCGCGAGAGGTATCCCCTGCCCCCCACAGCTAAGGAGCAGACGTACAGAACCCTTGTAAATGAAAGGAAAGTGTTTAGGCGCTACGGTCTATTCAGGAACTGGCGGTATGAGCTTAGGAGTGCGGTTACCCTACTGATGCTATTCATGTTCATAACGGTGATAATCACGGTGCTTCTCCTACGTTAATACTCGAGGACCTCAAAACCCCGTCTCCATATCTGTGTAGCTACCGGCACTGCCTCTAAGCCCGTGATAAGCTTGGCCAGCCTATCGGAATCCTCGGATGAGCTTGCCAGGGCTACAAAAGCACCTCCTCCACCAGCACCACTAGTCTTGGCTCCTAAAGCACCTGCTCTTCTAAGTACGTGAACTATTCGGTCGTGAACCTCGTTAACTACTCCCAATGAAGATAGCAGACCGTGGTTTACGTTCATTAGTAGCCCCAACTCCTCAAGGTCTCTCTTCTCAAGAGTTCTGCGAGCTTCTTCAACGACTTCACCTATTAGATCCATGATCTTGTTTAGGATAAGCGGAGCTCTGGACCTCAGTGAACGAACTTTTGCAACAAGCTCAGCAGTTGTTCCGTGTCGGGGTGTGTAACCTACAACGAGGGGCAGGTCGCCGCGATAGACGATCTCTTGAGCGTTGAAGTTCTTAGGCTCTATGTATCTCAAACCTCCGAACGTGACCGTAAAAGTGTCCATGGGGCTAGCAGCTCCCTGCACTTTGTACTCGGTCCTCCACGCAGTCATAGCCACATCTCCCCGCCTCTTCAAGGGATCCTCGCCGTGAAGTGCGAAACAGGCCGCAACAACTCCGACGGAAACGGCCGCCGACGTGCCTAGACCTATGCTCGGAGGTAGCTCAGACCTAACCTCGACATTGTATCCATGCTTCTTCTCCTCTTTGAGAAGATCCTCGCAGAGATTCAGAGCCGTGATAATGTAGTTTACAATTCGTTGAAGGTCTGCAGGCTCTGCTTGGGAGATAACGTTGTTAGAGTCTCTCTCAAGCACAATGCTCGATAGCCTAGCTGATACTCCGTGTGTGTGGACCTCGATCTTGCTATCGTTGCGGGGGGTCAGGGTCACCAGTATAAAGCGGGGGATCGTGACGGCGATAGCGGGCTTGCCGTAGACAACAGCGTGTTCGCCAAAAACTGTAATTTTCGTTGGTACGCGGACGATAGCCTTCATGGGATCACCTGCGGGCGGAGCAAGGATCAGTGGAGGTTCGGTGACATCACCTCGAGAGGTCAGTTGCGGGACTTATCATCACTAGGTTCAACATTGCTCACTTCTGATCTTCTCTAAGAGCTCACTTAAGTTCATAGGGAGTTGCTCTCCTGATGTTCTTACCCTAACGGTTAAACTCCCAGTACTAGCTTCTCTCGGCCCTATCATAACTAGGTAGGGAATCCATAGCCTTCCTGCATCTCTCATCTTTCTTCCCAAACCTACGCCCCGATCATCCACCTCAGCTCTGATGTTATTTTCAGCGAGTTCTCGATGGATCTCTCTAGCACGCTCAACGAACTCTTTCTTAATCGGTATCACCCTGACCTGCACTGGGCTTAACCAAGTAGGTAGAGTCGGTGTTTTACCTTCTCTACTAAGCTCTAGCTGCCTGTCGATCACCGAGTAGAGGAACTCTTCGAAGCTTCCTAACATAGCTCCGTGAAGCAGTAGAGCGTTGTTGTAGGAACTCAATCGGATACGTGAAAGATTTACGGGGTTGTTCACGCTATCTACACCCATCAGTGCGATCTCAAGCGTAGGTATTAAGGTATTGAACCTGATGAAAGTTGCTAACGTGGTCTCCCTCGCGATCTCGCGGAGGAACTCTTCGTACTTCTGGAAGAATGTATGTGGCTCTGCTCCATAAACTCTGAATATCATCAAAAATCTCTCTCCAATAACCTTACGCAGAGCATCTCCGGCAGCATTAACGACCTGTTTCAGAAGTTCACCGCATTCACCATGACCCCTACACTTCTTGTAGAAGTATACCAACGAATATTCTTGGAGTTCGTGGCCCGAAGGTATCTTTAGGGGTTTGTTGAGTCTCGCTCTCCACACCTCTACATGGGTGTCGTCTATACCCAGTTCTGCGAATAGCCTAACCTTGTCCACAGATTCGGAAACCTCTGCACATCTGGGATCCAGGCAGCGGGGAGTAGCTGTAGGTAGCGTCAGTGCCAAGGCATTCTCGTTGATAACTCTGCTGAGTAGTCTCGAGATACAAGACTCAAAGCTCTTCAGCATTAGCTGAGCATATTTCGTGTAAACGAAGCCCTTTTCCGCGTACAAAAGTCCGAACCGCGCAAAGTATTCGGCTACACCTCTGTTTACGTTGTTCACCTTACCAGAGCTAAGCTCTGTTTCTGCAAGGTTTAGAAGGTGTTGCGGTAGCTCATCCTTCTTGATCCCGACCAATTTTCCTACATTGGGTTTGTACATCATGACCTCGATCGTGAAGAGATCTTTTCTGGGAGCTATTGTTCGAGAGAGTTCCGCCAAGGGATGTCCATAACATTCAAGTTTGAACTCTTTATACCATCCGAAAGGGGCTCTTGAAACGCTTATTCCTAAATCCTTCAGATTTTTCTCAAACATTTTTAGGATGCTGATGGCGGTTTCCGGTGGCGCTAGGTTGGGGGATAGGTGTGCGTAGGGGTAGAGCACTACACCTGATGCTTTTATAGTGTTCAGCAC
>QMWT01000054.1 GCA_003661775.1 Thermoprotei archaeon | reverse complement strand
CTCCCGATGAGAGTTTCGCAGTCAGAACTACGAGGAGGGGCAGGCATAGTTTCACGAGCATAGATGTTAATGTAGCTGTGGGAGCTGCAATTCGAGAGGTTACTGGTGCACGTGTCGACCTAACAGAACCGGATAAAATCGTGTACGTGGAAATTGTGCAAGATAAGGCTTTCATCTCTATCGTAAGGGGAAGCGAAGTACCTAAGAAGATGAGAAGATGCAAGTATCCCATGTACAAGCTCTTCTGGAGGATGAGAGTAGCGCACGAACCCTATGTAGGACCTCTGGATGCTGCAAGGACTATGGGGACTAGGATAGGCCGAGAAGCCCAGACATTCGAAATTGGCGAACTTGTTGTGACACCTATAGGACCTGTCGACGCTAGACAACTAGCGGAGTTTTTGCTAGGGCTCTTCGAAGGAATAGAGTCTAGGTACGGTATTCAAGTCAAGAGTTACGGTCGTAAAGTCCATAAAACAGTGGTGAAGGTTCAAGATATGTATCAATTTGTGCGTATGCACGCGAACGAGCCATTAATAGTCTTTGAACCTGAAGGTGAGCCTATTTCTAAGGTTGCTGATGAAGTACGAAGCCTGCTGCTTAACGCGGTAAAGAGGAATAAGAAGATCAACTTGATGGTGGGTGCGCGTGAAGGTGTGCCCGTTGGTATCTTCAGGTTTGCAGATATTGTGCTAGATGTAGCTCCAAGTATAGTTATTTCCACAGATTATGCATTGGCTTCAGCGCTGATAGCGTTGACCACAGCGATACATGAAGACTTGGCAAGGGAAGAAGAGCGTTGAGGTGTGCGAACTGGTACAAAGGACTGCTCACATGGTTTTCTAGGAATAGACGAAAATTTCCTTGGAGGGAAACACGTGAGTGGTATCCGATACTTGTCTCTGAGATGATGTTGCAAAGAACACGTGCTGAGAACGTTGCTAAAGTCTTTGTAGAGTTCATTAGACGTTTCCCAACACCAGAGGCTCTCTGCACAGCTGAAGAGTATGAGATCAGGAGGTATTTCCGGAGATTAGGCCTTGTGCGGAGAGCCGATAGAGTGCGCCAAGCTGTCTGCACAGTATTAAGTAGGTACGGAGGAGAGATCCCCTGTGATCTTGATGAGTTGCAGAGCATACCGGGCATAGGAAGCTACGTAGCAGCAGTGCTACTCTCAATAGTGTGCAGAGCTTATGAACCTTTCATAGACTCTAACGTTGTGAGAGTCTTCTCTAGAGTACTCAGCATTTATGAAAGCAGAGAGTTGATGAACGTTATTAAACGTGTTCTCAAGGAGGTTCCGCAAGATATAGCTCCGGAGGTAAACATAGCATTGATAGATCTTGGAGCGCTTGTGTGTACGCCGCGAAGACCTGCATGCGATGTTTGCCCTCTCAATAACTGTTGCTCCACATACAAAGCACTCAGAAAAAGCAATATAGCTGAATCTCAATAATAGGTGGTTTGCTGGGAGTGACGTGTTGTGTACAAGGTACTGATCGTTGATGATGAGGGGTGGCGTCGTGGACCCAGCCGTGCTCTCTTTTGAAACGTATGCCCGCGAACTCTACAGCATGGGCGAAATTATTGCAGGTTCCAAGAAAGAGCGGGTTATTGTTGAGAAGCTGAGGAGTTTCCTTGAGGAGATCGCCGATGAAGTTCTGCTAGAACCAGTAGAGGTATTAAGTTGGAGAGATGATGGTAGCTATATCGAGATTGAAGGTTTGAGATGTAGGGCTTCGTTGCATCCTTACGCAGAACGATTCTATGTTGAAGGGGCTTCGCTGTATGTCGATGAGCCGAGCAAGGTAGTAAAATCCGATAAGTTGGATCTAGAGGATAAAGTCTTAGTAGTTAGAGCACCGGAGGATCCTGATGATTATGCCATTATGAGTTGGGTTGCAGCTAGACGAGGTGCTCTAGCCGTTATCTTCGTTGAGAACAAGGAGGTTTTCAGAAGAATAGTGATGTTACGTGATATAACACCTTGTCTCGGCAGATCGGACGCCCCTCCAATACCATCAGTATCCGTAACCTATTCTCGCGGAAAAATGTTGGTAGAGAAGATACGGAGTGCAAAGAAGCTCAATTTAGTCGCTCTTGGAAGCTCAAGGCGAAGCATTGGGTACAACGTTATAGCGACACTTTCTGGCTCTTCTGATAGCTTGGTATATGTGACAGCTCATCATGATAGGTGGCTTACAGGTTTCAGTGATAATGTCGTAGGGCTAGCAATAATTCTTAGCGTGGCGAGGAAACTTAGAGACATTAAAAAGAGAAGTAGCATTAGAATTGTGAGTTTTACAGCGGAAGAGGGGGGCGAACCGTCTTATTCCCCATTCTATTGGGCTTATGGTTCGAGAAGACATATAGTAAGAAATGCTCATCTGCTCGATCACATCCTATTAGACGTAAACAGCGATGTGGTTGCACGAGGTACAGTGGTAGCCTCATGCATAGGCATCGAAACAGCTCGCCTTGTTGAGGAAATTAGCAATGAGGTAGGAGTTAAGGTTGGGACCGAGCTTGGGCAGCCGATATACGATTCTTTCTCTTTTGCTTTGGTAGGCATACCTGCGGTAACATTCAATACTTTTGGAACGGTTCTTAAGAGCGGTGTGTACCATAGCGATGGTGATACCCCGAAACTTCTTGATCATGAAACTGTCAAGGACATTATAAACGTGATTACGGAGATCGCAAGGGTTGTTGACGAAGCTTTGATAGCTAAGCACTTCGCAAAATCGATCTCAGACATCGTCGGTAACTTACGTAAGAGGCTGCAGCTACCTGCTGAATTGCTGGGCGAGTTGCTAAGAGTTTCGCAATGGCTTTCTTCGCGCATCGACAAATTCGATCTTCAGTTCCTGAACTTTGTTAAAGCATTCAATAGACATGTATATGGTAGCGGCATCCACAGTTCCTTCACCAGGGAATTGGAAGTACGTGAAGAATCTGAAATTATGATTGAGTGTAGGAAAGAAATGATCTCAATACCCGATTGTAGCAGTTCAACGCCGAGATTATGCAGAGAGAAGCTAAGAGGTTTAGAATACATTGCAGAACTCATGTCTATGAAACTAGCAGAGACCCGAAGTGGTATCCACCATCATATTTAAGCTCTCACAGCTTCATGGTAGTGTAGGGGTATGGGCAGCGTGCGAACTAACACTAGTGGTAACCTGCTAGAGCTGCCTTCCAAGATACTAGATGAACTTGTTAGACCGTTTGTGGGCCGAGACGAGGAGGGTAAAGCTATTCTCTTAGCATTGTTAACTCGTGAACATGCTGTGTTAATAGGAGAGCCGGGTACTGCGAAGAGTGCTTTGATTAGAAGAGCAGCAAGTATCCTCAACATGAAGTTCTTCATGTATTTATTGACTCGCTATACTGAGCCTGCCGAGCTGTTCGGCCCCTTGGACATTAATGCTTTGAAGGAAGGCAGGTATGTCAGGATAACTAGGAACAAGCTTCCTGAGGCAGAGATAGTATTCCTTGACGAGATTTTCAAGGCTAATTCTGCCATTCTTAATACATTGCTCACGATAATGAATGAGCGAGTTCTGTATGATGGTTACACGGAGATAGCAGTGGCATTATGGAGCTTATTTGGTGCAAGCAATGAGGTGCCCGAGGATCCAGAGCTCGAAGCACTTTACGATAGGTTTTTGGTAAGACACTATGTGAAACCCGTTACGGAAGAATTATGGAAGGGGTTGCTAGAAAGCTCGTGGGCCATAGAGCGTGATGGGTACCCTACACCGAGAATTAGGCTTAGTAGAGAGGAGTTAATGCAGCTTCATAAGCTGATATTTGATGTAGATCTAGAGCCTGTAAAGCCCAAACTGTTAAAGCTCTTCTCGACTTTCGAGGCCAAGAACATCCACCTTACTGATAGGCGTAAGGGTAAGTGTCTTAAGCTGATAGCTGCCCATGCAGTTCTGAATGGGAGGCTTAAAGCATCTGAGGAGGATCTGATGGTGTTAAAGTACATAGCGCCTCATGATATAGACGACTTTGAGAGAGTTAACGTTATTCTCTCAGAGGAACTTAGGACTGCTTATAGGTTCATTCGCGAGCTAGAGGATATAAAGATGAGTATTCGAGAAGTGGATAGCTATGTATCATCCTTTCCGGCAATACCATCAAGATTTGTTGAGTACAGACTGCTTGAGATATACAGAGACCTAGAGGCTACACGTGAACGTGTATTATCGATGATCAACGAGACTAATGATGAGAGAGTGCACCGTCTGGCTAATGAGGTTATAGAATACATAGACCATGTCATGGAGAAGATCAAGAGAAAAATCGGGGAGTAATGGTGCCGGGAGTTCTGAAGAACATAAAGTATTCTGACCCGCACACGCAATATCGTGGACAGAAAATTCTTGAGGTACTCAGGAGAGTTATGAAGAGCAAAGCTACTAAAATGTTTAGTGAGGCTCTTGCCACAGATGTATTCTACAGCTTCTATCTTCCTTTTCCGACTCTAATACCCATAGAAAACGTGCCCCTCGGCAAGGAGTCACACTACCTTTTGATAAAAACGTTGCTTGGCTCAGATGAAACTAGGAAAATAAGACCTTATACTGTTGCAAATAACTTTACGTCTACACTCGTTTCGGTGCTATTCCTTCAGTACTTTGCAGAGAGTTTTGAGCAGGGCTATTCACGCGAACAGGCTGAAGGTGGCGAAGGTAGAGAAGCTTTGAAGGATCAAGAAGAGGAGAAAAACAGAGGTAGGGAGCTGAAACGCAAAGACGCCGAGTTCCGTAATATAATATCTGCGGTTCATGAGGCTTTGAAGAGGGTCTCAGAGGATACGCCTTCGATAAAGAGTATGGAACAGCTAATACAAGGTAAGCAGGCGGGTGTAGGACACACGTTGGATCTAGAAGAAGATGCTGGCAGGGTCATTAAGCTTATCAGGAGCGTGGATTTGAGAGAATTGCTCAGATGGTTAGAGAGAATACCTGATATAGCATCGATAGTAAAGCGTAGAAAGATGAGGACATCGCGCGGAGAGATAGAGGGCTACACCGTGGGCTCTGATGTAGAAAGGTTAGTGCCTACTGAACTCGCTTATCCAGACCTATACTTCTACAGTAAGTTTGCAGATTCAACACTTCTGCTGTATGAGAAATTCTCTAGGCTAACCTTAGGCCCTGTATATGTGCTCATAGACAAGTCGGGGTCTATGGAGGGAGATAAGATCAAATGGGCAAAGGCAACAGCACTGGCCTTGTTTATAAGAAGCCGTATTGAAAGAAGACCTTTCTACATAAGATTCTTTGATTCTGAACCCTTTAGCTTGATAAAAGTTAGTATAAGGACTAAGCCGGGCGAAGTGATAAAACTTATGGAATACGTAGCTCGTGTAAAGAGCGGTGGCGGCACAGATATCTCGAAAGCTATACTCACAGCTTGTACGGATATACAGCGGTACAAGCTCAAGGACGTAAGCGATGTTATTCTGATAACCGATGGGGAAGATAGAATAGCTAAGAGCCTCGTTAGGCGATCTCTACACTCTGTCTCGGCGAGGCTCATATCCGTAATGATTATGGGTGACAATACCGACTTGAAGAGGGTAAGCGATAGATATTTCAAAGTTGTTAAGTTGGATGAGAAGGAGATGCTCAAAGTTGTTGAAGCATAAGCAGTTGTCGGCAAACAGTACTTATTTTCTGAGCAGGGCATAGGTATCCTACGGTACTAGCCCATGTAACAGACCCGTATGGGTTTGGATGAGCACGGGCGGATCCCTAGGCACCTAACTTCTCGAACTCCGATCTAGAGGAAGCAATGGTTTTAACTATTAAGTTCAGTAAGGGAAACGTTCATCATTTATCAGCTCAGCTCTTCCTCATCACGGGCTACCTATGTAAGCCTCCATTTTCTCAGCCTCGATCGTATGCGTGGTTCCGTACCCAACGAAAACTATCTTTGTAGGTGTTAATGCTTTTATTATCTCGGGTCTATTTGTTGCTACTACAAGTGTTATCCCTGCACTCCTGCATACATTTGCAAGCTTGCGTGCAACACGCTGTGCTGTTAGTGGATCTAGGTGTGCCGCAAACTCATCTACGATTATCAGGTTGGGCTTGGACGCAAGCATGCTAGCTAGTTTAGCGCGTTCCTTCTGTCCGGTAGAAAGTTCTACAAATCTAGCTCTGTAGAATACAGCGTCTGATAGGCCAACAGCATTAAGTATCTCTACAGCAGTGTATGGATCGCCCGTTTTGCTAGCTACGTGTTCTAGGAGTGATTCATCTTTGAACGAGGGTTCATGTTCGCCAGGAAGCAGACACTCTATCTTCACATTACTAGGCATAGTTATCTCTCCTTCGCTAGGTCCATACCTCTCATCAACACTATTCAAAGTAGCTCCTATGATCATGCGTAGAAGAGTTGTTTTACCAGCGCCAGAAGCCCCCATGACAACCACCACCTCTCCGGGGCTTATCTTCAGGTTAACATTCCTCAGTACGTACCTCTCAACAACTCTCTTCTCTACACCGAAAGCTCTAAGCACCTCCTGCAGCTCGTGCGGAAGCTTGGAGAGGTCTAGTATGCTCGTATATACTTTCCCCACGTTCTTTAACACTATGGGGCCGTTTAGGGGCTCCACCCTGCCATAACGCGAATGGTATAGTTTGCCGCTGGTCTTAGACGCGTAGGGGTCACTCTCTAAGAACCTCTTTATTAAGTTTCTGGCTTCGTCTGTGAGTGGATACATAAGTACTGGTCTTCCGCTGGCTGTATCCCACATATACACGAATCCCGCCTTTTCAAAGAAGGGGTTGTACCGCGCCATCTGCGCAATAGTCTCTACTACGTGCTTGCGTCTCTTCATCTCTGGAACTCTGCGCTCCTTGATCCATTCTAGGGCCATCTTCACTGCTAGTACTCCCAAGCCGTCTCCACGGT
>QMWT01000053.1 GCA_003661775.1 Thermoprotei archaeon | reverse complement strand
GATAAGGTATTATTGGGAGACGTGGCATGACCGCAGATGGCTCATTAGAGCTGATAGTTGATGGTGTTAGTGTAAAGGGTGTAGCTATCTTCAATAGCATGAATAATCTTATTGCCTATTGGCCTCCTTGCCTGGTATCGACGCTGCCTAAGCGTGTTGTGGAATTAGCGCACGTTCTCGTAAAGCCTGGTGATTACTTGATTGTAAGGCTTAGCGGGTCTGAGGATTCTAAATATGGTGGAGGCACCAAGTTCGCCCTCCTCAAAGCTCGAGGTAGGGTACTCCTACTAATCCTTGGTGCCGGCGCCCCTGCCGAGAAGCTTCTTCAGAGACTCCATAGGATCATTACGGGCCCCCTCCCCGAGAGGAGCATGGAGTAGGAGGGGTGGCGCAAGGGCGTTTTAGAAGTGATTCGATCTCATAAAGTAGCTTTGCTACCCTCATACCCTTTTCAGTAAGTGTAATAACTTTCCTCCTTGGGTACCCATCTTCCTTAACATCTACGAGGTCCAGTCGCTGCAGAACCTCAATATGGTATCTGATGTTGTACTGAATTCCTGCTACCTCCATGAGTTTCCTTACATGAGTAGGTTTCCCCTCCTTGAACAACGCTAGGAGTATTCGCTGATGCGCAATACCCAGCAAGGCTATCGTTTATAACTGTTCCACTTACTCTCCTCTTACCTGTTTTCCGTACGTTGTACGTAGCACTCTACGCAACAGCAATAAGGACCTAAAGTTCTACTAGACACGGTGACTGCGCGCTGCAGGGAGGTACCTACTTCCCGGAGCCAGACGATATCAGAAAAGCATTGAAGAGATTCCTAGGCAGTATTGGTGAGGAACTCGCAGAAAACACCATCAAGGGACTAGAGAAACTACGAGAACAGGTGAACGTTCTTGAACAGGAGCTGAAGGAGCTAAACAGGGTTGAGTCAAGGCTCGCTATGGAGGTGGGGAGGTGCTTAGAGCGTATTGCTAGAAGAGTAAGCTGGAAATGCCTAGACCCTTCTTTTATTAGCGTTAAGCTCGCCAGCGCACTACCTCGTGGCGTATGCATAGATTATCAAGTAGATAAATGGGGCTTCGTTAAAATACTACTGTTTCTAAAGGCTCTAGCACTCCTCTTAGAGCAAGGCTCTGGCAGGCTTCTACAGCCAGGAGTAAGCCATGCGGACAAGCTTATACTCACAAGATCCTCGTGGAAAAGACCGTGTAGGTACCTCGAGGAGGCGTTGAACAGGGTTTTGCCCACAGCAGTGGTAGTATCTAGCGATAACCGTTCTCACATACTATGGTTTGAAAAACCTATACCGGGGATTAGCTTTGTGCCCTTCATGGCTATAGCGCGCGGGTTTATACACATACGAAAAACTACAGATAGGTCTTCCGTAGACCTCGTTAACAGTGGTCGAAGCCTAACTTTGTGGAGAGTCATAAGAACCGGCTCCTTTTACAGAGCTATTCCTGTGTCAACTCCACATTTAGAGTACATATTACACGTTACAAGGAGTCCAAGCGAAGCGGAGAGATGCAAGGAAGAGCTGATGAATATTCCTGCTAAGAGGTATCGAGTAACGATTCTTAATGATAGAATGCTTAGCAACCTCCAGAGACTGATACTGTTGTCAAAAGAACTAGAACGAGACTTAGTGTTGTGAATTAACCTAGTTGAGAGTTTTAGAAGGCGAGTAGTGCCAGTATCAATAAAGTACTAGTAGCTACAAGCCACACGAATATAGGAGCAGTTAGTGTGACGTAACCCACAAAGGCGAGAATAGCCAGGATCAAGTTGCCCGAGGATATGATCAGAGCTAACCTCCTGTAAACAAGCTTAGGATGCCCCACATTGGTAATTAGGCGAAGTATTTGAGCAGGCATACTGTGTTTAAACTTAACATACTGAGGCATTCTATGGTATAGCTGTAGCCCATCACTGGTAAGCCTGTAGTAGATCTTCCAACGCCCTTTGTTGATCCCTAAGAACCCAAGTATTCTCCTCATGAGAGAAGGCTTTATGTATCTTCTAAATAATCTTAGAGGACGCCCTTTCTCAGAATACATATCTAGGTAGGTCTGAGCTCTAGCCTTACTCAAGTTGAATAGCGTAGCTATTGTTTCCAGATCAAGCTCCCCTCTCCTGCCTGTTGCAATAGCTATAAGAGCATCCACTATATAGCTATGTTGGATGAACTCCCTTGCAATCTCATTTATAAAAACTCTTCGGGCTAAGGCACTCCTTCTAGATTCTTCCTTCGCTATACCAAGTATAGCTAGCAGCCTCTCGTAGTAACTTCTGCCTTTCTCTGTAAGTCTATAGAGCTCAAGTCCTCCATCGCTGTACTTCTCAACGATACCTTTCCTTATGAGCTTTCTGAGAGCGTCTATAACTGCCTTATATCTCTGGTTCAATGCAAGGGCTAACTCCTTGGGAGTGAAGCCTTTCTCTGATTCAGCTAGCTTTAGCACAAGTTCAAGCTGGAGGAATCCTCTTCCAAAGTCGATCTCAGAATCCAGAGTCCTTAATACATCTAACTTAAGCTTAAGCCCTGAGGTTTGTTTCTCATCATCATTCACGTATATAGGATGCCATTCCGAGACCATTATATACACCTTCGTCTAGTCAGTGACTTATGAAATCTACACACCATAACTTAAAAAACAGCTTGTTAAGAGATTCTATCGTAGCGCGACGCACGTTACCCTACACCATTAATTTGGACTTGCGACGAGTTATTTAAACACGCGCTTACATCGGGGTTTCACATTAACTAATGCCTCTCCTCGCACTTCTCAAAGCCTATAGTAAACGCCATAACTGCATAGTCACATGTGTTGGGACGCCATGTAGAGTCATGGACCTGGGTTCTCTACGGACGTAGCTTCACCTCCTATTTCCACTGTAGAGGCTTCGGTATTCTTTATGTGGCTGAGGAGCTGCTCAAGATCAATGATTATCACAAGGTTTTCGCCATGCTTTGCTATGCCTTTTATGAATTCAAGGTTTTTGCTCTTTGAGAGTAGGGGAGGGGGTTCTACATTCTTGCGCTGTATCCGGGTTACTCCTAGAACAGCGTCGACCATAATGCCTACATTGGCGTCCTTAGCATCGACTATTATTATTCTCGAGTCCGAGCTCTCAACGCTTCCCGAACGCATGTTGAAGATCTTCTGAAGGTCTATTATTACAGTGATCTGGCCGCGAAGGTTTATGACTCCTCGTATGTAGGGGGGAGCATTTGGTATACGGGTATACTCTTTCATCTTGATGATCTCTCTTACTTGATGGACATCAACACCGAAGGTTTCATCGCCTAGCTTGAAGATCACCATCTGCAGCTCCTCTCCACCTTCACCCCTTAGACTTGCTACCTGCATGCCATGACCCCTCAGAAGCTTCTCTTAGAGAAATCACTTCTGTTTTCCTACCTCACCCCCTCCAGCGATCCTGCGGAGCTCCCTCACAGCGCTCTGAGCATCCTGCACAACATCGAGTAGTTGCTGCGCTGTTGCATTGAGCTCCTGTATAGCTGCCGTCTGCTCCTCTACAGCGCTAGAGACTTGCTCAACAGCTGCTGCCTGCTCCTCGGCAGCGGCAGCTGCTTCTGATGTCATTGCTTCGATGGACTTAACCTTATCGGTCTCTTCCTGGACTAGCCTGGCTATGTGCGTGGCGGAATCTGCTACTTCTTCAGTGTTCTTGTATATAGTTTCGAGGGCTTCCAAAGCTGCCATAATGACCTTCGAACCAGTCCTCATCCTATTAAGGGTTGATTCCATGGACTCCGAGACCCTGTTCATCTGCTCCTGTATCTCCCTGACGATCTCCGCTATCTGACTAGCAGAGTTTCGTGACTCCTCAGCAAGCTTTCTAATCTCCTCAGCTACCACAGCGAACCCCCTCCCATGCTCACCTGCGCGCGCGGCCTCGATAGCTGCGTTCAGCGCCAGTAGGTTTGTCTGGTCGGCTATGCTCGTTATAGCCTCCACGATCCTCCCAATATTCTTTATCCTATCAGCCAGCTCTTTCACAAGCTTGGCGGTCTCCTCTACACGGCTCTCCACCTGCTGTAGGCTCTCTATACCTCTCTTACCGTCCTCAGCACCTCTACGCGCCTCTTCTGCAGAGTTCTTAGCCCTCTCACCATTCTTCCTACTCACCTCAGCTACATTCTGCATGGTTTTCATAAGCTCGTTCACTATCTTGGAGATCTCGGCGGATCTTGGCGAATTGTTATTTGCTGCTCATGCTTTCTGCTGAATGGATGTTGATATGTCCTCGGCTGCTGCGCTAAGCTCCGCTATAGCCGCAGCCATATTCTGGGCTACATTTTCAACAGAATCAACAGCCGTTCTAAGTTTCTTAAGCGCTCCTTGAATGTTAACATCGGTGATTGAAATCCTCCTGCGCCCACGTTTCACAAGCCCTTCTCTCCCCTCCTTCTTCTCCTCAGCCCTCTTGATTATAGCTGAAGCGGGATCAGGATCCACCAGATCCATACGATACCACCTTCAACTACAGGCTCTCAGAAACTTAACATTAGCTTTGCTTTTACTAGCGACCAATGGCCGTTATTGCGGAACCATGCGATGCAGCACAACGCATCCTCATTAGGGCTAAGTAGCATCAGAGCGTTTCTCAAAGGATTACGCCTAAGTCGTCGCCCAGTCGCCTTTTTAACTAAAGACTACAAAGATATGAAGCCTCTTAGCAGCTTGGGCTGACAAGGATGCCATCCTCTAAGGATGAACGAGAACATTCTCTTAGAGACCAGATTACGTCTGTCTTAACATCCATGCAAACGGATATGGCTAAAGTCGAGAACATAGTTGCGGAATTCGAAAGGAAGATCGAGGCCATAATGAATAAGATCGATGATCTTGAACAGAGGGTTTCGTACCTCGAATCCCTGCTTGGAATTTCTAAGGAATCCGATGAAGAGGGTGCATAAGCAATGACTGTATCTATGGCTATACATTCGTACAGAGGTGGTACAGGTAAGAGCACTACTGCAGCTAACCTAGCGGCAGTTCTAGCAGCTATGGGCTTGAAGGTAGCTACAGTAGATCTCGACCTTACCTCTCCTGGTCTACACATGATATATGGAGTCACTGCAAACTTGCTTAAACATACACTCAATGATTACCTCTATGGAAAATGCAAACTCGGTAACGCTGTGCTGGACATAACACGGTACCTAGGGCTTTCAAGGGGCAGGTTATATTTCTTAGGTTCTAGCATGAAACCCGAAGAGATCGCCAAACTCCTAAGGGAGGGCTACGACGAAAACCTATTCAGGAAGATAACTGAGGAGCTCGAGAAACTTTACAGTGTTGACCTAGTGATATTTGATACCCACCCCGGCTTAACCGAGGATACGCTCTTGTCGGTTATTTCAAGCGACTTAAGTCTACTAGTAACAAGAATGGATAAACAAGACATTACCGGAACGTACATAACAGCCCAAGTTCTGAGGCGCTTTAAAAAGGTAAGCTATGCAGTGCTGAACATGGTACCTCCAAAGTTCGCATCCATACCTGAGTTGGCCTCCGAGGTATCACGTTTAGTCGGAGCACCGGTGATAGCGGTCATCCCCTTCTACGAAGATGTGCTCGAGCATAGAAGTCATGGTGTATTCGTACTCAAGCACCCTCGCCATCCCTTCACAACGCAGATGGTAAAGCTTGCTGAAAGGATTGTATCGATCCTCCGGGGATGACTTATGAGAAGACGTATACGCGTTCTTATAGCAGACGATTCCGCATTTATGAGAAAGTTACTTAAAAGAGTTATAGAGTCCGAAAAAGAATTCGAGGTTGTAGCTGAGGCTAGCAATGGTGAAGAGGCTTATCAGAAGTATCTAAGACTGAGACCTGATCTAGTCCTGCTGGATGTAAACATGCCGGGTTTAGATGGGCTGGCTGCTGCGAAGATCATCCTATCTAACGATCCCTCTGCCAAGATCATCATCGTCAGCGCTCTAGGTCAGGAATGGGCTATCGAAGCAGCACAAAGAATGGGGATTAAACACTATGTACTCAAGCCGTTCAAGCCTAAAGACCTCATAGAAGCCGTGAGAAAGGTGCTCAATGAGTGATGCAGTATGCGTACTGCCTATGTTCCATCACGGAGAAGTATCCGTGTCCTTATAGCGGACGATTCCGCATTTATGAGGAAAGTAATTCGTGAGGTGTTGAGTCGCGATCCCGCAATAGAGGTCGTGGGCACCGCCTCCAACGGTGTCGAGGCCGTAAATAAGGTTCTTGAGCTAGATCCCGACGTCGTTGTACTTGATATACAGATGCCTAAGATGAATGGTCTAGAAGCCCTTAGAGAGATAATGAGGCTTAAGCCTAAGCCCGTCATAATATTTAGCGCTTTTACTGATAGGGATGCTGACCTAAGCGTACAAGCCCTGAGGCTAGGCGCTGTCGACATAATCCCTAAGCCGGGAGGACCAATATCTTTAGACATAAGCGAGGTTGCAGACCAGCTCCTGTTAAAAGTGAAGGCTGCGGCTAGGAGCAGCTTACACGCCCTGAGGATGCATAGCTCATTAATGCTTCAACGATATAAGTACTTACCGTTGAGCGTGCGAGGGCCTGCTGAAGATACACCCAATGTGGCTATAGCCATAGCCGCCTCTACTGGAGGACCTAGTGCTGTTGCAAGCGTGATATCAGCTCTTCCGAAGGACTTGCCCGCAGCCGTGCTAATAGTGCAGCACATGCCACCTTTCTTCACAAGGAGATTTGCTGAGCACTTGAACAAGACATCTGAGCTCACGGTGAAAGAAGCTGAGAACGGCGAGAAGCTACGCATCGGCACAGCCTATGTAGCTCCGGGAGACTACCACATGATCGTGGTACGAGGGGCTGACGGAACCCCTCAAATAAAGCTTCACAAAGGGCCCAAGATAAACAATGTAAGGCCTTCGGCTGACCCTCTATTCCAATCGGTTGCTAAAG
>QMWT01000052.1 GCA_003661775.1 Thermoprotei archaeon | reverse complement strand
GTGCACCAGTAGTCTACGTAGACCCAAGGAATACATCCAAGCTATGCCCAATACATAGTACTCCAATAATTTATAGTAATGGCTCTAGAATAGGTAGGTGCAGTAAAGGTGGAGAACCATGGCACCGTGACGTAGTTGCTTGTTGGAATCTTCTCCTTAAAGCCCACCTAGGTGATGGGAGCTGTGCTCCAAGCCTAGGTGGGCTTATCTCCATAGATGTGAGGCTCGTTCCGTTAGCCTCGAAAGCCACCCATGACCCCACAGAGATACCTAAATCCCTGTGGGCGAGGTGGAACTCCCTAGGTGCGACCATGAACTTATATAAAATAATTGGGATGAACACCTAGGGAGAAACGGTTACTTCAACGTGTACGTGAAGGAGGTATAGAGCTAGTGGTTCTGTCGAAACGGAGCAGAGTTGGCAGTGGTCAGGAGATGCGTAGGAGGTTTGTTCTAGGACTCGTGTGGTCAAGCGAATATCCTTTCGTGACTGCCTTCGCCAAGATCCTCAGGAATAGGCTGGGCGCAACACTTGAAGTGGTGATATACAACAACGGTCTTGATGCTACCTGGGATTTAGTCTTAGGAAGGATAGATATGGTGCTCTCACCCCTCGTAACGCAGATCCTCTACTATGCACTCACTGATGCTCTAAGAATCGTGGGTGGAGGTGCCGCTGGAGGCGCTGCCGTGTTCATAAATACCAAAGGTGTGCCTGGAGTTGTTAGCTCTACAAAGGCTTCAACTATGGAGCTCTGTATTATTAAAGCATTGAGAGAGCTAGGTATTGTCAGTGAGGGTAGGCTTTATCGAAGGAAGGGTGAGGAGATTATGCGGGATCTTGAGCTTGGCAGAGCCTCGTTAGCCGCGGTCTGGGAGCCTCTCGCTATAAGATTAAGAATGGAGGGATTCAGAGAGGTTGCTAATTGTCTAGATCTGGGTATAGTGCATTGTTGCACCCTCGCTGTTTCTTCTGGAATGAGCTGGGAGCTTGCTAAGAAGGTATCGCTCATGTATCAGGAAGCTATTGCGGCATTCACTAGAGAGCCCCGTAGGTGGATAGAATGGTACTCGGCTAAAGTGGGTATAGATTCTACATACATAGTCAGAACACTTGAGCACTATGTTTATCTGCCCCGCGTAGATGTAGACCGGAGCATAGACATGTTGTCCCAGGTAGGAGTAGCGTTGTCGAGCCCTGCACTGTTACGCGAGGCGGTTATAGAGGTTGCTAGGTAGAGATTACCGGGTTTTGTAAGATGGAGCGGTACCCCATAGTCGATACAGAGGGGGAGATCGTAGGGTTCATAGCCACATCCAACGACTTTACAGCGTTCTTCGACCGTGATGGGATACTAAGAAAACTCTACTTCTGGTTGACAGCTGAAACAGCAGTTAGGGTTGAGAATATTGTTAGGGGGCGCATATTAGCTTTGGATGATGTGGAGCTAGACGTTGTCCGAGCTCTTGAGGATATACCGTGGCCAGTCATATACTCAACACCTTCGTTTGAGGAGTACGTTAAATGGCTTAGTAAAGAGGTTGGCCCCCACATAGAGAACGCAGAGATAATGGTTAACTTCAGCGGGGGGAAAGATTCGCTCTCCGTATTGAGCGCCTTAGCAGAGCTGAGGAAGTACGTGAGCTTCAAGCTCTACGCCGTCTACACCCACGTGCCTTTCCTTGAACAGCCTCGAAACATAAACTTTGTATTGCAGGTGAGCAGAAGGCTGGACGTCGAAATCGAGATCCTGGAAGGAGATAGAAAGTTGATGGAGCGTAGACTTGTCGAGGATGGACTCCCCTTCCGGGGCTGGAGGTGGTGTACTTACCTCAAGCTGAAGCCCATAAAGAAGTTGAGAAAAGAACGTAGACCCGACATGATTGCTGATGGAGATAGACTTGCTGAAACCTTCAAGAGGTTCCAGAGGCTCTACAGCATGTCTCCCAAAAAACCCCGTGTTCTAAGCGGCAATAGGCTAAAGCCTGTCTATGTATGGACAGTGCTAGATGTTGTCCGAGCTACTAGAAGACATGGATGTGTGCACCCCGACTACCTTGAGGGTCAGCCAAGAGTTGCCTGCATGTTATGCCCCTACAAATCACTCCACGAGATACCCAGCTACTACTTAGAGCGAAGTGAAGATCCCGGAGTGTTGGAGCAGGCATTAAGAACAAGCTATAGAAAAAGGTACAAGGACTTAGGAATTCCGCAGGATGACTTCCAAGAGCAACACCTATGGAGAATGCATCCGGAAGCCGCAAAGATATATTGGAAAGCGAGGAAAGCTCTACGAGTTAGAGATCTGGAGAGTGTGGATTCGGATTACGTTAACTTCCTATTCACTACAATGTGGATCAACCCACCAGCCAAAGCACCTTGCTTAGACCCCTTAACAGCATTCAAACTCATATCTAGATACGTGGAGAAAGGACTTGAAGCTATGACCACTGCAGAGGATATTAAACAGCTCAACATGCACATGTTTACAAACACTTTCGCAGTAGACCATTACGCGCAGTGTATGGGCGAAGCTGGTTAGGGCTCTATAATGCTAACGACATACGCAATACCACACCGACAAGCACTGTACGCTGAAAACAATCGTTGTACAAAGAGTTTCTTTGTAGAGGAATGCCTATCTATGGCAATGCAGGAGTGGCAGCACGATCTTTCGTAGAAGCGCGTTAAGTTATTAATCATTACACAAAGCTACTCATCTGGAGGCTGTGACGAGCCCAGGCGATGCTGAGAAGAAGATGCTGAGTTCAGCCTTGTCCGAGCCTCGCTCAGAGTCCGAGTTGCGTAGCTATTTTCTTGAGTGCGTCCAGCCCCAGCTCAAAGAACTCATCCAGTGTTAGCCCGAGCTTCTCTATCTCCCTTATCCGCTCTCTGCTTACACCTCTAGCAAAATCCTTAGATTTGAACTTCCTCTTCAAGCTCTTGATCTTCACCTCAGCGATCTTCTTACCTGGCATTACGAGAGCTGTTGCTATTATGAGCCCTGAGAGATGATCAGCTGCTCTGAGAGCCGGAAGAATTTTCAACGCCCTCGGATCCTTAGCCTCAAACCCGTTATGTTCATTGTGTCCTGCTATTGCCTCTAATGCGAAATCCGGTAAGAGCCCCTTGAGGATCTTTGGGGCTTCAAGCCCATGCTTCTTGGGATCCCGACCAGTGAGATCGTAGTCTATATCGTGCAGAAGCCCCACAAGTCCCCACAATTCTTCATCTTCGCCTAATCTATGTGCTAAGGCTCTCATGATCGCCTCTACAGCTAGACAGTGCTTAACTATTTTTTCATCTTTAACAAACCTCGTTAGGAGTGCTAGGGCTTCGTCACGGGTTAGCATCGTGTGCCCCAGAGATGGCTTTGTATCGGGCTAACTCTAATTTTGCTTGCGTTCAACTACTTTGTGCAGTGTTGATAAAGAGAGCGGTTTGTTCTTTTTGGCGTTATTCTGCGTGGTATCAAGTGAGTGCCGTCGCAAGAACCTGCTTTAAACCATTCTGGACCTCTAAGCCCTTCACGACAAGTGGCATACTCCATACCTTTCTTCTTGGCAGCTTCTATAACCGGTCTCAGCAACTTCCTACGCAGTTCTTCAGGTAGGTACCAGTAACCGTAGAACCAACGTCCATTTATCTTGTATAGCTTATCGAGTTTATCCGCAAGCTCTGGAAAGGCGCTCTTTAACCTAGCGAGATTGTCGGGTCGTGCTTTGTAGCTTGATGTCACGACAAAGCGGGCACCTACGTTACTAGCAGCATCAACAAGCTCTTTCAACTCGTCGGGGTCATCGTTTATGTAGGGAATTACAGGGTCTATCCTGACGCCTATGGGGATCCCAGCCTCGTGGAGCTTCTCTAGGGCTTTCAAACGGTCTGTCGGGGCTGGTGCGTTGGGCTCTATTCTTCTAGAGAGACTGCTATCTAACGTGGTTATGGTCATGGTCACAGCCGCATTACCTCGGGCTAGAACCTCAGCGTCTCTCTCAACAATGGAACCCTTTGTAACTATGAGCACCTTAAACCCTCTTTTGAGCAGTAGCTCTAGCGCTCTTCTGGTTAACATAAGCTTCTGTTCCTCAGGAACATACGGGTCGCTGCTATTGCTCATGCTAACCGGTATTTCTGCATCGGCATGCTCAAGATCCTTGGCCAGCCTAAGCAGAAAGTCCTTCTTGGGCCTGCAGCCCCTAAACCTTACGTATGCGGTTACGTAGCAGTAGAGACAGCCATGGCTACAACCAGTATAGGGCTGAAGACTGTACTTAGTTGGGCAAGTACAGAGAGGGTTGCCCCATGGATCAAACAGGGTTAGAACACGTCCTTTACCCACATAACACCTCCTTCTCTCAGACCTGCCGATAGTCATCACCCCCTCAGCGCCATCCTCTTATCATCGCACATAATCCACTATCTCCGGCTCTATTTTTCAGACCTCGCACCACTTCCATGGTTACTGCGGAGAGGGCCTTCACTATACTCTCTGTTTCGGAGCCCTAGAAGTATACTTTGGTACAGCCCTGAAAGAGGAAACAAGAATAGTCTGTCAAGTAGTTTCCGTGACTTTTTATAGTCATCTGCGATGAAGCCTTTGGCGATGCAATTTAGTTCCTAGAGGTTGCACAGCTATTAGCATCATCACCGTTTTTATCGTCTGGCCATCTATAGCATTTTGAGGAGCATCAGATTTGCGGCCCGCTGGGAGGATCTTGAGTAGCGTCAGGGTTCTAGCAACGTTTACAGTAATGTTCCTGCTTCTCGGGTTCGTAGAGGCAGGTATAGCAAGCAGCATCACTATAGAAGAGACTTGCAGCGAGCTAGAGCGTCTTGTAGAGAACATTACTTGGAGCAAGATCTTCATCAACAACGTCGAGGCGATGAGCATAATGGTTATCCCCTTCATAGGCCCCCTCTACGGTTTCACCACAGCGTTCACTACGGGTACCGCCTTGAACTGCGTCATTACTCAAAATGAGTTGAAGGGTCTTTACATGATAGCTATAGCATCCTCACCTGTGACGTACATGGAGCTCCTGGCATTCAGCATAGTGATCGTGTCAAGTTTTATGTTTTCAGCTGATGTAATAAGGAAGAGAGTTGGCGTAGTGAGCTTAATTGACTTGGTGTTATGTTATCTTGGCGCTGTTGTGTTGTTGCTACTATCTGCCTTCCTAGAAGAATTCCTCATTAAATTTCTGCAGTAAAAAGTTGGCTTTCTTTAATAATTAAAACCTTGCTGAACATCGGTGCGGAGAAGCAGAGCAGTAGTGGCTCAGCTTAAACACGGTTCTTCACAGCTCAAGTTCACAGCCGTTTCATCATAGCGTAGGTAGTTAGGGGTAGTAAACAGCTTATGCTGTTCACAGATATGCTCCTCGAGTTTATATACTCAATATTGCCACGTTAAGGGCTTCAGCTATGATTTGAACTGATAGAACGCTATCCTCAGTACTTAAATGTCTAAAGATTAACAATGAACTTTTCGTTTGACCTCGTTCTGCTCCGCGATTCGGTATCGTAGATGTATGTTGTATCCTAATTTTGGAGTTGTGGGTGTGTTGATACGTATTTCCTAGCCTAAGATGATTAATTAGGTAATGAACTTGAATTACTTCAGATTGTTTATGGAAGGTTCCCAGCTAAGTTTCCAAGAGGAGGGTGCTGGTTCCGTTGTGGAGCTCTGTGCTTTCCGTACTATGTAAAGCAATGATTTTTATACACTGCTCGGTAGATCTCGGGAGGTGTTGTTGGTGAAGAGAAGAATTAGTGTCGATGATTTTGCTAGGCTCGTGCATCCAAGTGATCCGCAGATATCACCTGATGGAAGATATGTGGCCTTTACGGTTGTTAGACCTAATCTGGATGAGAACAAGTATATTCATGAGATCTGGGTTGTAGATAGTGAAAGTGGTGAGGAGGTAGCTACGCTCAGCGGGGAAGGCGATTCTTCACCGCGATGGGATCACTGTTCGAGAAGACTGATCTTTGTATCTCGTAGAGGGTTTAAAGAAGATGAGAAAGGAGCTGCACTCTATCTCTATAATCTAAGAGGAGAACCTAGGCTTCTTCTTAAAATGAAATGGGGCGTGTATCTAGCTAACTGGATCTCAGATACGCTGGTAGGATTTGTATCTCCGGTGCCAGTGCGTAAGGTTGATGAAGATGAGGATTATGTGGATATAAGAGATCTCCCGCCTTGGTTTGATGGTAGGGGGTTCGTGGATGAGTTTCGCGAGCAGCTCTTCATCTTAGATGTGAACTCAGGGCTCTACAGACAGTTGACGCATGTTGATGGCCGTGTTGTGTACTGGGCCCCCTCACGGAGAGGAAACCGCGTGGCCTACATAGTAAGGCCTTGGTGGAGAGAACCGGAGATCTCCGAGGTGAGGGTACTACATCTCTCCACGGGCGAGGAGATAACGGTTATCAGAGCAGGTAAATACAGCTTCAGCGCGCTATGTTGGAGTCCTGATGATAGGAGACTGCTGCTTCATGGACACGATAGACGTAGGGGGTTGGCGAGCCACACGCATGTGTGGATAGCACCTGTAGAGGAAGATGCTGTGCCTATCAATATGACCGAGAAGCTCGATAGAAATACCTCTCCCGCAGTATCAACGGATGTTCTTGGCCCTCTGAGGACGCCTGCAGTACCCCAATGGCTAAATGATGGAACTATAGTCTTCCCGCTGAATGAGGGTGGTAGAGTTGGTCTCTACAGGTTGCATCCTGACAACGGCAACATAGAGCCCCTGATCAAAGGCGAATTCGTAATCTATAGCTTTACAGCTGATAGAGGAGCTACAAAGCTAGCTCTTCTAAGGCTGAGTTATACAGAGCTGCCAGAGATATGGATGTACAGCATGGGGACACACGAACTGCGGAGGCTCACAAACCTCAATGCATGGCTCGAGAAGGAGGTTGAGGTTTCCAGACCTATCAACTTGAAGATTAGGGCTAGTGATGGCGCAGTAGTTGAGGGGTGGTACATACCC
>QMWT01000051.1 GCA_003661775.1 Thermoprotei archaeon | reverse complement strand
GTGTGTGTATACCCCTAATGCTAGGTGAGAAATATTGATCGTAGTTGGATGCTGTGGATTTCCGATATCGCGAACAAAGTACTTTAAAATCTTTAGAGCTGTGGAGCTTCAAAACACCTTCTACGATAATCCTACAAGAGAAGAGGCCCAGAAAATACGTAACGCTCTGCCCGAGGAAGCCATAGTGACTATGAAAGCTTGGCAAGCGTTGACTCACCCGCATACAAGTCCTACATGGAAGCGCATGAAGAGGAAACCTCCCAGCGAAATTGTGGACAAGGTAGGTATGCTAAGACCAACAAGGGAGAACTTATTGCTTTGGGAAGAGGTTAAAGAGGTAGCTAAGATACTGAAAGCGGAATTCGTAGTATTCCAAACTCCTCCTAGTATGGGCTACAGCTTAGAGAATTATAAGAATGCTCTCGAATTCTTCTGTAGAATAAACCGTGATAGTCCCGTAGCCATAGGATGGGAGCCCAGAGGAACTTGGCATGAATATCCGGAAGCTATCAAAGATATAGTTGATAAATGTCGTATAGTGCATGTAGTCGATATTCTTCGACGTGATCCCGTAATAGCCTCAGGACAACGTATTGTCTACATAAGACTTCACGGTCTTGGTGGAAGGGGTGAAGTTAATTACAGGTATAAGTACACAGATGAGGACTTGAAGAAGTTGTTAGATAAGGTGCTAAAGCTTGAGGAAGCTGGAATTGTAAAAACTTATGTGTACTTCAATAACATATACATGTTTGATGATGCAAAAAGATTCGTTGAACTTGCTAGGAGTAAATGCAAAGA
This sequence comes from Thermoprotei archaeon, assembly GCA_003661775.1. Classification (GTDB taxonomy): domain Archaea; phylum Thermoproteota; class Thermoprotei_A; order Sulfolobales; family Ignisphaeraceae; genus QMWT01. The sequence goes on along the minus strand of QMWT01000051.1, from coordinate 6,263 downwards.
AATAGGATGTGAAGTTGTATAACTTTTCTCAGTGCTCTAAGCTCTAGGCGCAATCCACAATACTATTCTTCCGCCACCACCTATTTCCAATACTGCTTTCAATGGTTTGCTAGGGCCAAAGGATATTGTTACTTCATCTGCTAAATCCAGTACTTTAGCGAGAATCTTTAGATGGTCAACACCATACTTGACGCTGACGCTGCTCGCCATAGATTCTAGATAAGTTAATGGTTTAAATTGTTTTAATTCTGTGTGGTACTCTGTCAGTTCACCAAAAGAAGATATTCTTATTGATGACGATTCTGATGAGTATTGAAATGTTACTTCGTCGCCTACGAGCGTGGCGTCCTTGATTATGTTACTTAGTTCATCGCTTGGAAGTCTCGCTGTCACCTCTAGCTCTACTCCTAACTCTCCTATTCTCTCATACACAGTTTCTCTAAGTTCAACACTGTACTCTCGCTCTATACCGCTTCTAACATCTAGCACTCTCACCGTTAATTCGCGCCCTCCTCCGTACTCAAAGATCACCTTATCCTTCTTCGTAGCTCTCTTGAAAGCGCGTGTAAACTCATCTTTATTGGCTACGATGCTGACCTCCTCCGAGATATTGTATTCTTCGAATGTAGTTGCAGGGAGCTCTGCCAAGATCATGACGGATTTGTCTGGACTTAGTCCTTCGATTATAAATGCTTCAGGTGTAAATATCAGAGGAATTTCCTCGAGAACAGCCGAACCTGCTTGAGCTATCTTCTTCATGTTGGCGCCTATAGGGTACGCGGCGCGTATGCTCAAATCCGGCACCTTCGCCAACTATTTTAAGCTGTGTGAAATTATAAACCTTGAGAGGTATTCCTAGGGAAGTGTTATGAAGGCTCAACTAACTAAATTCATAGGGGGTTACGTAGCGGTAACATTAGCACCAGATAAAGCTATTGAATTAATTGAGAGATTAAGAGAACGGTTAGGTAAAGGAGGAGAGGATGTCGATGACACCATAAGAATGATCAAAAACTTTGATGTGTTCTACGAATTCATGCGTAAAAAATTCAAGGAGTTTCTTACTCCAAAGAAAAATATTTCGGATATGATAAGAGCGAATGTTATGATAGATAAGATAAAGCTCATTAAGAACGGGGAGAAACTGGTCATGATAATTTTTGATAGAAGTGTTGATGAAAAGGATGTTGTTGAGACATTGAAAGAGATGAATGTAGAAATAGAGTATGTGGAACATGCATCCTAATTTGTAGAGCGTCTAGACGACGCTACTTTCTCTTGGACCTTCTTCTTCTACGCCTTCTTTCCTCGACAGTCGTGGGCAGTGTAAGCCCAGCAAAGATCTCCTTAGCTTTTTCTATGCTTATTTCGCCTCGGGAGAGCTTGTCCCAAATCTCTGATTTCTTCAGCATGAGGTCAATTTCGCTAGGGTTCATTTCGCCGATCTCTATAGGTTCTTCAGCAAAATACTCTTCAGCAGATTCAGCCTCGCTAGTGCTTTCGCTTTCTTCTGCTTCAATAAGTTCCTTCTCTTCTGTCACCTTCTTTGCCACCTCACTAGCTGAGGATCCACACGACGATTCACCTAACATCCGCTAAAAATTTATCTTGAGTTTGTAGAAGTTAAAGAGTGTAAGTGGCCTACAAGTAAAAGTAGCGGTATTATGCTTATAAGTGATCCTCCGGCTAGCAAATAAACAGCTATTTCAGTAACAAGATTTGTGCTCCTCAATCCTAGCAGTACTAGGAAATTTGTAAGTATGCCAAGGATATAGAGCGGTAGTGTAGCTAATGTGAGTATGTTGTTTAAGAATGCTAACAACCATAAACCTGAACTTAATAGCGTTAGACCCGCTTTTTCCGCTAGTAACGAGACCACTTCCTTGAAGTTACTACGCTTTCCAAGCAAACGTGGAAGCGTGATGAAGATATTCATTATCAAACTTGCAGACAAAGCCTCCTTCGACGGGGACCATCCCGTAAATATTGTGGAGAGAAGAGGAAGTATTGCTAATACTAAGATATAGCCTTGTAGACCAAGACCTACGAGTACAGAGATTATGTCTAGTGAAAATGTGAACGGTCCCGCTGTGTGCACTGCTATTGGAGTAAAGAACAACGTTATCAATGCTATTAACAAGGTTGAAGGCGCTACTGGTATTGCATTGAATGTTAGGAAGGTAGGAGTTCTAGGAGCACTGAGGCTGTCATTGATGCGTATCCCTAGGATACAGAATGAATACAGTAGCAACACTATAGCAGCTACTAGGAGGTTTTTCATATTCATCCATTCCTACAATCCACGAATACGATTGTTGCTAATAAAGTTGTCACACCTCATAAACTCGTGGGTTTAAGGTGGAGAGCGAGAGAGTTGAAGAAGGTACAGAATTTAGCTGGGAACTCCATCCTAGAGTAGTTGAGGTAATTCGGACGTTAGGTTATAAAAAGCCTACACTTATACAGAGAATAGCAATACCAAGGATACTCAATAGTAGGAGACACATACTAGTGATAGCTCCTACGGGTAGCGGGAAAACAGAAGCAGCACTCTTTCCAGCATTATCGAAAATCCTTAGTGTAGGTATTGAAAAGGGAAGAACGTACATACTTTACATAACACCTCTTAGAGCGCTCAATAGAGATCTCTTGAATAGGGTTAGCAGAATATGTGAAAAGCTGGGCTTAGATGTAGGTGTGCTCCACGGTGATACTCCAAGAAGTCAGCGAAGGAAGTTCAAGATTGAGCCTCCGAATATGTTGATAACGACTCCTGAAACATTGCAATTCATACTCATAGATAATTCTTTTAGACGTGCATTAAGGAGTTTGCGATATGTGATAATAGATGAAGCGCAGGAAATGCCTTCCAGTGAGCGGGGTGCTGAACTAGTTGTGGCTCTAGAGAGGTTGAGGGAATTTGCAGGATCCTTTCAACGGATTGCACTATCTGCGGCTTATAGTAATCCTGATGTACTAGCTAAGTATGTATTTGGATACTTCAGACCCTACGAAGTAGTGGATGTAGTACATAATAAGAAGATGCTTGTCTATGTTGTTGGTGGTGCCCGAACCCCGAAGATTATGGAAGGATTAAGCGAACACGATCTATCGTTAGGCATCGATGTGCTTGTGGATGTAGTGTCAGAACTTCTCAGATTTTCAAGACAAATTCTCATATTCACAAATACGCGTGATACTGCCGAGTACTTAGCTGTGAAACTTGCTAGGCTTCTCAACATTAAAGTAGGTGTTCATCATGGTTCATTATCGCGCGAAGTACGTGAAAAAGTTGAGAAGATGTTTAAGGAGGGCGATCTAAGAGTATTAGTCGCAACATCGAGTTTGGAGCTGGGGATAGATATAGGTGGTGTCGACTACGTTGTACAGTTCGGTTCTCCGAGGCAAGCTATAAGGCTTGTTCAAAGAGTTGGAAGATCGGGTCACCGTGAAGGGGGCGTGTCGCAGGGAATAGTGGTGGTTCCTAGGCTAATTACGGAGGCTCTAGAGTCTGCTGTTATAGCTAGAAGAGTAATGGCGTGGGAGCTAGAGGAGGAACCAGTAATAGAAAAGCCCTACGACGTGCTTGCACATCAAATTGTAGGCATGGCCCTTGAATACGAGGGAGTTCATATAGAGAAGGTTATTAACGTACTAAAGCGTGCTACCCCCTTCAGAAATCTAACACTTGACGAATTTGAAAAGGTTCTCAAATTCATCAGCGACATAGGTTTGGTAAAGTTAAAGGATGGAGCTATTTATCCAACAACAAGGGGCAGGATCTATTACTATACAACAACGATGATCGTGGAAGGTAAGCAGCACGTGGCGCATGACATCATTAGTGGTAATAAGGTGGGAACGCTGGACGAAGAGTTCGTAGTATCTCTCGAAGAGGATGATGTTGTAATTCTAGGGGGTAGGCTTTGGAGAGTCGTCAGTGTAGATGAGGAACAAAGAGTAGTATTTGTTGAACCTATAACGAGTATCGAAGAAGCAAGGCTCCCTAAATGGGTTGGAGAGCTTATACCTGTAAACTATAAAGTTGCACGTGAGACATGTTCGCTTTTTAGAAGAATAGTGAGTAGATGTGATTCCGCTCGAGAGTTCCCTGTACTGTATCCACTTAACGAAGATGCTAAGAGAGATATTGTGCAAGCTCTATGTGATGATAAGAGAAGAGGGTTGTGTGTTCCAAGTGATAAAGAGCTAGTAATCGAGATAATTGAAAGAAATAAACAGAGCTTGGTAATAGTGTATGCCTGTCTTGGTTCGCGGGCATCAGAGGCATTTGCCTACCTGTTAGCTGAGTTTATCCAGAGAAAATATGGTGTCTCGCCATCATTCAAGAGTTTCCCCATCGCTGTTGTGATGGAGTTGCCGCTAGTCTTCGAACCGGAGACCTTTCAAGAACTTCTACAGGAGATTGCTCACCTTGATAAAGAGGTCATTATGGAGCTGCTGTTTAACGCAGCAAGGAAATCACCTGCTTTTAAATGGCGCTTAGTAGGAGTAGCGCGGAAGCTAGGAGTTGTGTCAAAAGATGTAAGTGTACGTGACGTTAAACGTTTATTCAAAGCCTTTCTGGGCACTATTATAGAGGAAGAAGCTCTTCGTGAAATGTTTACCGAGAAGCTCGAGTTGGGACCGCTACTTCGATTATTAGGCAATGTGTCCAGCAGAAGGATTAAGGTTGTAGCATACAAGACTAGACACCCCTCTCGTATTGCACAAGAGCTTCTTAGTTTCGCTGGTTTAATTGAAAGATTTTTACAACCAGCTATACCGCAGAGAATGTTAATAGAGTTGATGAAGAGGCGTATAACGAGTAGGAGAGTGAGATTGGTGTGCTTAGTATGCGGAAGTATGTTTGAGAGATCATTGAATGAATTAGAGGAGCGGCCGCGTTGTAAGAAGTGTGGTTCTCAGTTCTTAGCTCCGGTGAGGAATGACGAGGATGTAAGATTGTTAAATAAAGTGATGAGTATAATCAAGTCTAAGGGCAGGATTGAAGTGAAAGATTTGAGTGATGACGAAAAACGACGCTTTAATGAACTGCGAAAATGTGCAGACCTTGTTTTAAGTTATGGTAAGAAAGCGTTGATAGTACTTGAAGGACGTGGAATAGGTCCCGAAACTGCAAAGAAGATTCTTTCTCGTGCAAGAAACGAAGAGGAGCTCTACATGCTCATGTATGAGGCTGAAAAGAGCTTCATCAGAACTAGAAAGTATTGGAGGTGATATAGAGGAAACTAAGTTGAGTTATTTTACGGGGAACATTGAAGAAAGTTCGTATCTCTGTTTCTTCTCATCGTATTCTTTCCGCGACGATATAACCTTGGCAGGTACTCCTGCCACAACGGTGTCTGGAGGAACACTCTTCGTGACTACCGCTCCTGCAGCCACGACGGAGTTTTTGCCTATGACTATTCCAGCGACTATAGTGGCATTAGCTCCTATAACGGCATTATCCTCGACCACGGTCTCAACTAATCGCCTACTTGGAGGATAAATATCGTTTGTGAACACAACTCGTGGACCTATAAAGACATTTCTTCCTATTCTAACTTTCGCTGGTATGTAAACAGCGCTCTGTATCGATGTATTTTCACCGATATACACTGGCCCATCAAGAATTGTCTGAGTGCCAATGATGCACCCCTTCTTCACCACACTTCCTTCACGTATCAAAACGTTGTGGCCGACCCTCACATGATCCTCTAGGACAGCGCCTTCATAGATAACAGTACTGCTCCTCACAATACAGTCGCTGCCTATAATGGCACCCTCACTTAATGAATCCATAATTTTTAGCAACTCAACATCTTTCTGTTTTCTGTTTATCTCAATGAGTTTTCGCTGTGTCGGGTAACCTATAATTACGTAAGAATCTACTAACGTATTAGAACCTATCTTAGTAGGTCCTAAAATAATTGAATTAGTTGAGATCCTCCCCCTAACTATAGCACGCTTGCTTACGTACATTCTCACTCACACGCTTTATATTGTGCTAGAGGCTTTTAGGGGAACCACAAATGGAGCTTGTAAGCTTCATAAAGGATTTGATAGTGAAGGTTATGGTAATAGCATGGTTTACCTTCTTCTTGACATGGCTCATAGGCTGGGCTATTAAGGGCTCGCCTATTCCCTTCAGTAAGGTTAGGCGTGTAGGACAAGGCCTTGTCGAGGATGCGGTGTGGGCAGCTCTGTGGTTAGCCCTAGGATCGACAATCTTCTGGTTTGTAAGCTACATCGCTGGGGCT
>QMWT01000050.1 GCA_003661775.1 Thermoprotei archaeon | reverse complement strand
GCTCAACAACTTCTTTCATATTCTCAACATCTGCTTCTTCCACAGTTGTGAATACTGCGAGGACGTTATCAAAAGACCTCTCCGAAACTGCTTCAAGCTCTTCAGCGTTCTTCAGAGCTTTTTGCGTAGGTCTAAAGCTGAATTTCTTCGCGTGTACTAGGAGCATCCGCAACTCGTGACACCTAGCAATAACCGCCTCGCGTTTCAATAGCGGGCGTACTGCTTATAATCCCAGAAGCTCTCCGAAACTTTCGGGTAAGCGCAGGAGGGGATAAGTATCCTCCTAAGCTAAAGCCCTAAACAGAGGACGTGGTAACCATGTCTGAGCAGCGTAAGAGACCCAGTTCGTTAGAAGAGCTGGGTTTCTCCAGTACTATTGTTAAGAAGCTGCGCGATGCTGGGGTAACGACTGTCGAAGCGCTGGCTATAGCAAATGCGAGTGAATTGAGCCAGATCCTCGGCATGCCTATAACTACGGTGCAGCGGATGATAAATACTGCACGGAACGCTCTCAACCTAGGGTTCAAGACGGCACTGGAGCTCAAGAAGGAGCGCGTATCGCTGCCGAAGATAACTACAGGAAGTCGCAACCTCGACAATCTCTTGGGCGGAGGTGTGGAGGTCAAGAATATGACTGAGTTCTTTGGTGAGTTCGGCAGCGGCAAGACCCAGATATGCCATCAGCTATCCGTAAATGTTCAGCTGCCTCCAGAGAAAGGTGGGCTGGGTAAGAAGGCTGTGTACATAGATACCGAAGGAACTTTCAGGTGGGAGAGGATAGAGGCTATGGCCAGAGCGCTTGGGCTGGATCCTGACAAGGTTATGGAGGATATACTGTATGTAAGGGCTGTGAGCAGCGACCACCAGATGGCGATAGTGGAGGAGCTGCACAACATAATCGCGAAAGAGAACATAGGGCTTGTGATAGTTGATTCGGTTACTGGACACTTCAGAGCAGAGTACCCCGGTAGAGAGAACCTAGCAGCAAGGCAACAGAAACTCAACAAGCATCTACATCAATTAGCATCGCTGGCAGAATTGTTCAACGTAGCTGTTGTGATAACGAATCAGGTGATGGCTCGCCCAGATGTATTCTACGGAGACCCCACTATGGCTGTAGGAGGACACGTACTCTACCACACACCTGGTGTTAGGGTCTACCTCAAGAAAAGCCGTGGAAGTAGGAGGATAGCTAGAATAGTCGATGCTCCACACCTCCCTGAGAGCGAAACTGTGTTTGCGATAACGGATGAAGGGATAAGAGACCCTGAGTAAGGAGAGCAAGGATAGCAACTTCGATCTCTCTAAGTCCTCTACTCTAGATCAAGAAATAAATCTTTTAATTAGATCGCTCCGTATCCTCCTAAATGGTTGCGGAGAGTGCTCGTGCTGGACATCGTCAGGCTGGGGCTACTCTTGGTAACATTCGCAGCTGCAGGTGTTTACGACTGGTTCAAGCGCGAGATCCCGATAAAGACATGGATACCCGCTATACTGCTGGGTGTAATTTTCGATATAGTAGAAGCTATCTCAGGTACCTTCAACGCTGTGTATCTCGTACCTCCGCTCATCATAATAGCGGCGGTTTCCTACATGTGTATGAAGGGTATGATAGGAGGAGCTGATGTGCTAGCCGCGATCACGGTGACAGCCATTCTTCCAGAGCCGCCTAGGCTTTGGTGGGCTCCAAGCATTTTCCCGCCCTTGATAACGCTGATTGCGTATTACGGCCTTTTCACGCTTCTCCTCGTAGTTCTGAATCTCTTGAGAAACGTCACTAGAATTACCGTGATTAAGAGTGTCCCAGCTCCTCTCTACCAGAAACTTATACTAGCGATATACTCTAGACCTATGAGTGTATCTAAGTTTCTAAGAACGAAATTCTACTACCCTGCATACATTCCTGGAAACCTGCTTAGACTGCATTTCAACGTTGAGGAGGACGACAGTGCATGGCGGGCGAAGATACGTGAACTCGTTGTTAGAGGGGTGCTGAGGGAAGACAGCGAGATTCTCGTTACGTGGGGCATACCCACGGTATCGCTACTAGCTGTAGCACTAGTACTCTACATAGCTATTGGCGATTGGATTCTGTTAAAGGTTTTTGAATTCGTGCTTAGAACAAGGCTTTAGAAGAGTTACCCGAGGTAACCAATTTTGGTGAAGTTCAACATACTGTGGGCTCCGTGGAGAATGAGCTACATAAAGAAGTCCTCAAAGGGTGTAGAGGAGTGTATCTTCTGTGATGCGTTGAGGTCTCCTGATGAGAAGCACTTCGTGGTGTACCGCTCTAAGCATAGTATAGCGATGCTGAACCTCTACCCTTACAACACTGCGCATGTCATGGTGGCACCGGCGAAGCACGTACCATCAATAGAGCTATTATCAGACGAGGAACTACTTGACCTATGGAAGACCGTGAACCTCATGCTCAAAGCCATACGGATAGAGTATGCGCCGCACGGGTTCAACATAGGGATAAACATGGGTAAGGTTGCTGGAGCTGGAATCGAACAGCATGTACACGTGCACGTGGTTCCCAGATGGGGTGGCGACACGAACTTCATGCCCGTTCTTGGCAATGTCAAAGTTCTACCTGAAGACCTGCACAGCACGTGGCTCAGAATCAAGAAGGCTCTCGAGGATGTAATGCGGGGTCGTTAAAGCCCACCACAGCGCATCATAGCTCATCTTCAAATGCGCTCAGTTACGGCCGCACCACTCATCCCCCATAGGTTATGAGGAGGCGGTGGGGTAATATAATGTTGACATCCCAGAAGAAAAGAATGGGGCAAAGTAGGAACTAACCTTATCTCAACCTTAGAAAGTGGGTGCTATTCAGACATGAACTACGAGAATAGTAGTGAGAACCTAGATGTAGAGAGAGAACCTGCGCATCTCATTGAGTCGATATTAGCAAAATTGGGCTTAACAGCAGATGAAGTCCCTTCTCAATGTATTGACAAGATAGTGACTGATGATAACTTCAGGAAAGCAGTTGCAGTCTCTGAAAACATTCGAGAAGTCAGAGAGAGGCTCCAGAGGTATGAGAACAGGCTTCGAAGAAGTTCGAGAATCTCAAGGTTGTTGCTCGGTGCAGAGGTCATAGTAACAGGTCTTTTGACGTACATGTACTACCTGATCTTGAAAGAGCTGAAGGGGTACTTAGATGCTGTGTGTAAAGTTTCTTCCACTTGCCCTCCCGCTGTGGTACTTCAGGTGATATCTGTTGGAATGTTGGCCGCGCTTGTTATGTACGTACCAATTTCTTTGGCGATACACAAGACTATTTCTGTCACAAAGAGTTTCAGAACTGCTATTGAGACTCAGAACGAGGTTTTAAAAGACCTAAATCGCGAACTCGAGAAGCTGACCTCGAAACTTGCGATCGCTCTACGTGACTGTGTCGAGACTTGGCGCGATACTCTCTAACAGCATTGTGTTAGTTCTCAACGTCTTCAAGAAGATGTCTTCTCGCAGGTTACACAAAATTTTAGGAGTTACCAGACCGAGCTAGTTACTCGTGATGAAGGTACGTGTCAACGCTATTACACATGGTACTCGACTCCTTTGAATTCTTTCGGGCGCTGCTGTGCTGTAGGTGGTATGCACGGTGTAGGTAGCCCTAATTCGCGGGCCAACAGCGATATCAGGGCCATCACGTAGTTGTAGATAAAGCTCACTATGTTTCCCGGCACCTTCTTCTCCTTAAAGAACTTTTCAAGTTCTTTAGCTTCTTCGGGGCTCGACGGTGTGATAGTGCACGTGCCCTTAACACTTATCGAGGCTATGGGGGGAGTAATATCTATTTTGACAACGTAGCCCAGCGTAAACCGCTGATCTACCTTCTTGCCATGGCTGAACATTATCGATAGGTTCATCTGCATCATTCTTACAGGGTCGAAGCTATACCGCTCAGCTCTTATAGATTCCACTCTAACAGCTATGTGCGGCAGGAGCATCACCTCAGTTTTTCAATAAGCTCAATATTACGTTTGCTATTCAATATCAATACAAAAGAGGCAACACTCTTCACGGGTGAATGCCATTTGAACAAGATGTTCCTTCTCTTCTTTATGAGGCTCTTGATCACGTCTACGCTAGGGTCTGTATCCACGACCTCGAATCTCGAACAGAGGTTTTTGATCATTTCCCCCGCGTCTCTCCCAAGTACAGTAAGCTCCTCACAACTTCCGAGGAATCTTACTATACGCTCAAGTAAGTCTCTGGGATCTTTGCCATATATGGCAAACCCCTCGAGCTTCTCGAGCAGCTCTTCTAACCTCATCGACGTGCTTCCCTCAGAGATCAGGGCACAGGAGCAGATTTTAACTTGCGTGGACACTTTGTAGCGAGGTCTTAAAACCTTGATACTCCTCTATGCTAATATGGGTGGTGGCTGTGGGGCACAACGGAGAGGATAAGCTCCGAGAACTTTTGGAGAAGGTGCCCGAGGATATCCTAGATGAAGTGCTTGAATACGAGGAGGAGAGTCGTGAGAGGAGGGGTACTAAATCTAAGAAGCCTTTCCCTAGCAATGAAGATATAGTAGAGGGCATAATGGAGGTCAGCGGGGGTATAATTACCAGGAGCAATATCGATGAGCTTTACGAAGCGGTGCTAAAACGCTTAGAGGAGAAAGGTTTTGAGACGCGTTTTGTTCAAGAGACACGGTTCTGGAGACTTGTTACTTCTCTTGTCAAGAAGGGGAGGATTAAATTAAGGCTCTGATTATAAGCTTGGTATGGTCATCGAAGTCCCGCGGATGCAGGTGTATCTTGCGCTTCACAATCCCTGATAATGTTCTTAGGAGAACAGCGTTGTTTAAGAACGCTAGCTTAGCGCAGCCATACTGGAGAGCTAGCTGAGGAGATAACTTCTTGGAAACCCACTTCCCGTAATCCTTCAGGTTGTTGCTGTCGACGGATTTTGCTAGTACTCGGCTCGCTAAACTAATAGCGTAAAGCCCACCGCTGCTGAGACTCTTTACCATGGCTACGGCGTCCCCTATACCAGCCACAGAACTTTTTGTAACGCTTAGCGGGTATCCTCTCAGTACTGTGCCCCCGAAGAAGGGGGAGGTTCTCCTACTGATAATACCCTGTTTCTTAAGCATAGCGATGAATACTTTGAACCTATGGAAGGTCATGCGCTCCGAGAGCACACCCACAAGAACTCCCCGTCTTGTCGGTACAACCCACCCGAAACCTTTCCCGAGGAAGTTGTGGGTATACACGTGAATGGACTCTCCGTCTATCCTTTGAGAAACTTCGAAATACGCCTGGATTCCGCCTAGTTTTAGTGATACGCACCTTAGCCCTACCTCTCGTGAAAGTTTCATCAGCGCTCCTTCAGCTATGACCATGGTTTTTGCCTTCAGGGTTTTGACACCGTCCCTAGAATGCACCACCGTCGAGCCGTGCATAGGATCTATGTGCAGAGCCCTCGCACCAAGCACCACCTCATGACCTCTATCTTCAACCAGCTGCTTCAGCAGCTTAACATGTTCATCGCGCGCTATCTTGACCGCGACGCTCTTTGGTGCTTCAAAGACCAGACGCCTCTGATTGTCGACGTGTAGCACCAGCCTGCTGTAGACCCCCTCGATAATCTCCTCTGGGATGTCCAGTCTTTCGGCGGTGGCTATACTGACTATTCCACTGCAATGTGTTGATGCCCCTATAGCCCGGCGCTGTTCCAGTATCGTAACGGCGCGGTTCCTTATGTGTAGCGCTGTTAGGAGCCCTGCAGTACCGCCCCCCACGATCAAGACGTCTAGCTCGGTACTCCTCAGTTTAATCACCCGGTTTAGCAGGAGAGATATTTTGGGCCAGAGGACACTCATTCAATGTTGAACATGGTATGAGGAGAGTGGGAGCGGCTGATACGTGATGAACCCCGTGCTTCGCCGACCTCTTCATCAGAATTTCCACATCCACAGGTTATAGGGCGACAACGTATTTCTCTCGTTAGGTAGTAGCTCACCCCTCTTAACACGTTCGAGAGCACGTTTAAGAGGCTCAGCGTCTAGAGCGATCGTGAGGGCTATGACTGCGAGAGCGCTCCAGCGCCCCCATCTTCTGATGCACTCACGTTCAGCTTCATTCTCGTCCACTTGATAGGCGTAGGAGAATATCTTCTTGGCCCAGCGGTCGATGGGCGGCAACTCGTATTTGCGTAGAGACAATGCTAAAGCTAGCCTAGCAGTGTAGCTCCCCACACCGCGGATGTTCCTAAGGACTTTCTCGGCGCCGGCGGTATCCATCGAGTATAGGCGGGAAGGTTTTAACTCCCTTCTCGCGAAGCGCGTAGCTACTTCGAACAGAGTTCTCCAGCGGTAACCTACACCCGCAGGTTTTAGAAGAGTGTGTTTCTCTATGAGTTCAAGGGGAGATGGAGGTAATGGGACTTCGCGATCCTCTACCCATACCCGTTTTCCCAGCAACTTAATGATGTTCGCGAGCATTCGCCACCCTTGCCTAAATCCGGTGTTTTGCTGGCAAATTCCTATGACGAGGGCCCACCATAACGATGTTGTTCTCAATCTCCATCCTCTGAATTTTTTGGCGAACAACTTTAGTAGCGGATCCCGCGATGCTAGATCAAGAAACTCGCTCAGGTCTTCCTCAGGACCTAAGTGAAAAGAGAGTTGCTGTGAAACGTTGTTAGCATCGATATCACGGCATGTCACTGAGTATATACGTGCTGATAGAGTCGCTGGGCCCTTCTGGGCAACGAAGGCCACAATAGGTGGATCAAGTTCTAAAAACACGTAACCTCGACCATTACCGAGGTAGTACCAGTGAAAGTTGTATATTCGTAGTGTGAGGTCAAGACTGTAGTCCTTAGGTGCTCTGAGTACGGTTTCCAAGCACTTAGTAAGCTTCACTGCTCTCCCCAGATTATATCCTGGGCGCACCTAGCTAAGAACAGGCATAGGTGAGATTGTATTGGTTAAAGTACTAGTAGTGATACTCAACAAGAATAATGCGCAAGGTCTACGTAGAGCACTTGGGTCGTTAGTTAAACAGACAGTACCTATATGCAGGGTATTTGATGTACTTGTACTGGATGGGGGTTCTGAAGACGAATCTGAGGAGGTAGTGCTGGAGTTCGCCAAGACCTTTAAGTGCATAGAGTTCAGGGTTCAGAAGGTGAAAGGAGGTACTGGCCCAGCCCGTATAGAAGCTTGTAATTACGCGTACGAGAGGGGGTACGACGTCATCATATGGGGCGATTCTGAGAACGTGTATGACGCCAATTATGTCGCTGAGCTTGTAAGAATGGTTGTGAAAAAGG
>QMWT01000049.1 GCA_003661775.1 Thermoprotei archaeon | reverse complement strand
GGGTTGTACCGCGCCATCTGCGCAATAGTCTCTACTACGTAATTGCGTTTCTTCATCTCTGGAACTCTGCGCTACTTGCTCAATTCTAGCGCCATCTTCACTGCTAGTGCTCCCCTTCCATCTCCTCGGTAATCCGGGTGCACAACTACGCGCGCTATGCGGGCCGCAGCGGTATTCGCATTCCTTATCGCCTCCTCAGATACTTCTTCTCCAAGGATTGTACGCGCTATTTTTCTAGAACGATACATCTTTGAGAGCTCTCTGTATCTCCTCAATATCTCCATTCTGCGCGAGTATACCAGCGGCCAGAAGGTGGGATGGAACCAATCTTTTGGAAAGACTTTCTCTCTTATCCCACGTTCTATGACTACTCGTTCTTTCTCTACAATTTTACGGCTCATAAGGGGGATAGGGGTATCCACTCTAACGTAAGCAACGACCTTTGGTTCGAAGGGCTGTCTATCTCCAAGTTCCAGCACCAAGAAGCGAGAAGAAGGTAAGCTGCCTCTTATTTCGTGAAGTCTAGCGGGTACTTCGTGCTCCGGACAGGAAGGTTGGATATTCGATTCGATAAATCTGCCGCATATGGGACATCGCCATACGGCAACGATCTCTTCTTTACTTGCGTAGTGGTACTGCTCGAGACCCACGATCTCCATGTAGTCTTGTTCCGTTACTGCTTCACGTGCAATAATAGTGTATTCGTATATCGTCCTGCCCGTGATGGGGTCCCTACGTGGTAATCTCGTTTCTCTTCTCCAGGGAGGCCAGATGGGGAACCATTCATTGTCCCACCAGCGATAGAGCTCATACTCTCCTGGAAGAGCTATGAGATCTCCTTTTACATTTCGCGGCTCGCTTAAGAGCTTCAGCCTCACCTTCTCTCCGGGTATGAGCCATTGTGCGATGCTTCCGCTCATCATGAGGTAGATGGTGACCCTATTACTGAGCTTAACTTCTACGGTGCCTCTCCATCTGTAGCCTACACGCGGTACATCTACAGAGGTTACACTCGCCTCTATGTAGGTGTCGAGGGGTATGGACACGCTTTCTCTGCTCATGAGCTTCTCCCAGCATTCTTCATAACAAGCGTGTAAGAATGGAGCTGTTCATCTAAGGCTCCACGCGCTTTATCCTGATTACCTGTTCATCCCCTCTAAGACCGTATGTAAGTACTACGAGCTCACCGAGTTTAAGAATGCCTTCATGCTTCAAGACTTCGTAAGTTTTTGCTACTCCCTCCTCGTACCTATCAGCTTCAACGAAGAGGGGGTTTGCGCCCCATAAAATCGATAGAAGTCTTAGCACCTTAGTGGAGGGTGAACCTACGTAAAATTCAGACTTCGGTCTTAACAACGATACTAGTCTGGCGGTATTACCGTGTTTGCTGAATATGACCAGCTTAGCTTCTAGATCCTCTGCAAGCTCGGTTACGCCCTTGGCATACCTCTGTCTCAAATTCTTGGGTTTCCTTGGGCGAGGTACCTCAAACTCTCTTTCGGCAAACTCGATTATTCTTCTTAGCCATCTTATGGCTTCAAGGGGGTAGCGTCCTACTGCCGTTTCTCCGGTTAGCATTAATGCGTCAGCACCCTCGCTAACAGCCATAGTTATGTCTACGACCTCTGCACGTGTAGGTACAGGATTCTCTAGCATCGACTCTAGAAGCTGTGTAGCGATAATTACGGGTTTCCCTACTTCGAGTGCCTTTCTAACGATGTATCGTTGTAGCGAAGGTATTTCTTCCAAACCGAAATTCATACCTAGGTCTCCCCGAGCCACGAGAATGGCGTCCGAGACTTCGATGATCTCTTCCAGATTCTTTATTGCGCTTCTGGTTTCGATCTTTGCTATGACCCCTATATCTTCGTGGCCTTTCCTCTTGAGAACGTTCCTAAGCATCAACACGTCGCTAGCTCTCCTCACATAGCTCAGAGCTATGTAATCAAGGTCTTTCTCTATGGAGAATTCGATGTTCTTCATATCCTTCTGTGTTAGAGGTGGAAGATCGAATTCTTTGTTCGTTACCACCATGGCTTTCCTAGACTTTATAACAGCATCGGTCAGTGCAACGACTTCTATGCGTGAACGCGATATATCGGTGACTCTCAGTCTAACCTTGCCGTCGTCCATAACGATGATATCGCCTACCTCAAGCTTCTCAAAAACCTCTCTGAGAGGTAGAGGAATTTCCTTCTTCTCCGAAGATCCTTTGATTCCAGAGACGAAGTAAGCTACGTCTCCGCGTTTAAGCTCTAAAGGTTTATCGAGCTCTCCTAGACGAATCGAAGGTCCCGTGAGGTCGCCTATCAACGCTATGTACTTCTCGGCAGCCTTCTCTGCTTTTCTGACGTAGTCTACGTACCTACTCCATAGAGTCTCATTGCCGTGGGTGAAGTTTATCCTAAAGCCGGAGACCCCTTCAAGCACTGCATTCACTATCAGGTCCAGACTATTCATCGATGGGCCAAGAGAAGCTATCATCTTGCATTTCACTTTGCACTACCGAAATATGTTATTCTCGAAAAGCGTTAAATAAAGTCGCTAATCCACGGCATGGCTACGTCGTAACCCAGTATTGCGAGAATCGCAGCTTTGCAACATCCTAATATTAAGGTTCCGCTACAGTGGAGTATCTTTCAAAAAGTTAAGAGATTAGTGAATATTGGTGTTGATGAAGTGACGAGACCTATGGTTTTGACAGAGTTCCTGAAGCTGCTTAGAGGATTGGATAGAAAAAACTATGGTGCGTACAGAAGGTTAAAGAATATCGTGGTTGATTACAAAGACTTCAACATCAAGATCGTACATGTTCAAGGAGATCCCCATGCTCCGCCTTCGTTTGTTGAAGTTACGATACATAGAGACTACTTAAAGGTGCTAGAGAAGGCGATCTCGTTATCTCGTGATGTTACGCCGGTAGAAGATTTCGTATATAGGGCGCTCTTCAAGCTTCTGAAGAGGTATAGCAGGAGATGTGGTAGTGGCAATAGTTGCTACTTAGGTGTTCCCAAACCTAGTCCGTGTATGTTACGGAGATCCGGCGTTGAACTGAACAAGGTATTGCTACTTAGGTTCTTTCTGGGGCTTCCTGCTAAGGACCGTAGAGTGTATGGAGATCAGGCAGTAAAGTTGTTTGCTGACCGTATCCCCAGAATTGTGAAGGAGTTGATGACTGTTTTGGTCAATAGTGAGAAACGAGTTTTGGAGATCGCGAAGCTGTATCGCGATCAGGAGTACGTGCGGGGGTACCTCTATAAAGAGGGGTTGGTGGCCTTTGTAGCTGATGGAAGTATTCTCCCGAGGGAATCATCGATTTCTGAGAAACCTCTTCAAAAAGCTGTGCCTTTCAGATCGCCTAAATCTATGAGGATAACAATTAAACTGCCTAGTGGGAAAAGCGTTAGCGGAATGGGTATACCTCTAGGTGTTGTTGTGCTAACCGGCGGAGGATACCATGGTAAGAGCACGTTGCTCAGAGCTATACAGCGCGGGGTGTACAATCATGTGAAGGGAGATGGCAGAGAGTTTGTCATCGCAAGAGAGGCGGCTGTGAGCGTAATGGCGGAGGATGGACGTATTATTCACAATGTTGATATATCGAGTTTCGTGGAGGAAGATCCGTACATAGGTAAAACGTCCAGTTTTTCAACTCTAAACGCTAGTGGGTCAACAAGTATGGCTGCCTCTCTTAGCGAAGCTGTAGAAATGGGTGCGGAGCTTATACTGATAGATGAGGATAACAGCGCTACGAACATGTTGTTTAAGGATAGTATTATGGAGAAGATAATTCCTGACGATCCCCTTAAGCCACTAAGTTTGCAGATCAGGAGCTTGGTAGAGAAGAGTAACGCCGGGATTGTAGTGATATCAGGTTCGTCCTCGGCATTCCTGTGTCGTGCGGATCGCGTCGTAAGGATGAGGATGTTTCTTCCCGAGGACATCACCGATTATGTGAGGAAATTCGTGGGTGTATGTGAGGACACAGTATCATTCAGCGGGGTAAGGATGAGAGTATTCAAGGGTGTTGGAGGGGTTAAAAGAATTAGGAGCAGGGGTATGAGGTTACGTATCCATTACACTGACGGGGTTGAGTTTGAGCTTGATCTAGCTAGGAATCCTAGGATTGTCGAGGAAGGTCAGGTAAGACTCATAGCGGCAATACTTAGGAGGTTAGTTAGAGAGAATGTGCATACGGAGATGAGCGAGCTGGTCAAGTACATCGATGAAGAGCTCGGCAGGAGAGGGTTCAAGGCCTTCAAAAAACCAGTTTCCCCAGACCTTACGTGGGTTCGGGGAATAGATGTTGCATGGGTTCTGAACAGGTTGTACCGCGCCAGATTCGAGCAGGTACCTACTCGAAATCCATAGCATTCCTTATCTCTGGGGGTAAGCCTGGGCAATTCCTGTCAAGCCAGTACTTGCTTTCCTCGATCTGGGCCTTTAGCAACGCCCTGAATTCATCCATGCTCAGATACGTTGTTGGTTCGAGCTGCTTGAGTCTCTCCTGCGGTATACCGGGCACGTCTACAGGAACAAGAACCTTTTCACCCCACAGTGGATGAGGCTTGTACCTCACGGCGCCTCTCGTCGCCTGAAGTATGAACAGTTCTGTCTCTTCTATAGTTGGGTTGGTCCCTCCTACGGGTTTTGGTATGCCGTTCACCTCTACGAGAATAGGCTCTGGTGCCATGACGGTCTTGCTGCCAAGCTTCTTCTCGACCCAGCGGTACTTGGCAACTATTCTACCCGTTGTGTTGAACTGGTAGACCTCCACAGGATCTCCCTTCTCAGCTCTCTTCTTAAGGTACTGGTAGAATCTGACAACGTGGGCAGTATTGCTGACGCCCATAGTAAAGGGCTGCGCATACCGTGCTACGTACCTGACCTTTCCCACAACCTCTTTTGCTTGTGCTGGATGCCCTATTGTTCTTCCGTCGGCCAGGACCTTAGCAGCGAGTGCGGGGTCCGTGATCTTGACCCATGCATAGTCTGTGAAGTAGCCGGGCGTTAGGAATATAGCTACGTTAAGAGGACCGCTGGAGTTTATGTCGCCATCGAAATACCCCGTGTCTTCTAGGTATATGACGCTCCTGGAATTCCTGTTGGGCATTCCGAAGTACTGAAAGGTCTCTCCCCTGAAGCTGGGATAACCCTTTTCATCGAACTCAGTGTTTTCATGGAGTGCACGGGGACTCATTGCAGCTCTCCACATAGCTTCCTGCTCCGGCGTTAGATCCTCGGTTTTTGTCCAGCACCCTCTCTCAGAGCCGTAGACACGATCTTCGCATATGGCTATTACGTCGTCGTTCTTCACCGCCTGATCCTTAACGTACTCAAGTGGGTTTATACCGAACTTCTCTATGTATATCTTGGCGTTTCTCGGAGTCCAGACGTAGAGCCCGTGGGTGGATTTACCCGTGCCAGTAAGCCCCCAGACAGCCATGACCACTCGCTTCCACTTACCCTCAACAGTCTTAACACTGAATTCTCTGAGAGCTGCATGTTCTCCAGTACAACCCTTTTTGTACACGTGGTATATCCAGTGTGTTAGGCCAGCCTTCTTAACCTCTCCCTGGTACGAGGACATTGTTATGATAGTGAGGTTGTGGTGGGGGAAACGCATTACCATGAGAGGCTTGTTTGTTCCTGGAATGTTTGGGTTTCCTAGGTAGTGGGGTATCACTATAATCTCGACATCTGGTTTTTCGCCAGGGGGTGCCGGGAAGACGAGCTGGCTCCAGCGGTACGCTATGTCGGGGAACTGCGGGTCTACGTACACGGTAGTGTGCATCTGAACCTTGGTCCTGGGTTTCCCATAGTAGCCGTCAACCTTTATCAAAGGACCTTGGGCAAGTATGTGTTCGAGCACTCGCAGCATCAGAAGCTTGTGTTCGTACCTGAGCTCTCCATTACTGTTTATAACGACTGTATTGGCTGCGGAACGACTCCATATATTAGAAGCCCAGCCCCATGAACCATTCCGGTACTGGATGCCGTACAGTTTTGCTCTTTCAAAGAGGTCTGGCGGGTTGTCGAGTATAGCCTTTATTCCTGCATGCTCTTTGAACTCTATTATTTTCCGAAAGGCTTCTTTGAAGTTCTCGATCGTGAGCTCCTCTAAGGAGGGTATGAGGCGGGGCAAGCAACTTCTACCTCTGAAGTTCTCTGTAGAGGGGTGCAGGTTTAAGTATAGGAAAAAGCCTTGTTCGGAGAACGTGCCGAGGCTTGACCGTAGATGGGGTCGTGCCGAAACTACTTCTGTTCTTTCTCTACTAGGATCCATCCACCCTCGACGTTCTTAACTATACCCTGTTTCTTAAGTTCCTGCAGCCTACCTCTTATCGTGTTGTAGTTCAGCCCCGTTAGGTTCCTTATCTCGCTTGCCGTCAGAGGTTTGCCAGCCTTCTTAAGTGTCTCTATTATGATCTCCTTAGCTGTTTTCTCCTTAGACATCTGATAATTCACCGGATCGATCTGTATGATCAGAGCTTTAAATGCGATCTTGGTGTCCCGAATGCGTCAGCAGGTCGTTGACGAAGTTTTTCAGAACTCGGGCTCCGTGGTGTTCTAGGTAATGTCTTGCCGCCTCCCTCGCTTCTTCGGATGGGTACTCGTCGCTATATCCTCGAAGAAGTTCCTCTGCAGATTCCTCGAAGAGTAGGAGTAGCACTGGCTCTACCGGCACTCTCCACAAACCATGGGCTTCCGCGCGTATGAGCGCCTCGATGATCTTTCGATCCTCAGCGTCATCGGGTAGCTTAATGAGCTCATAATAGTGGGAATCTACGTAGTGCGAAAGGATTTCTGCGATACTCTTATCACCTTGAAGCACCCTCCAGCTACCCACCTCAGAACCATCAGTAAGTACAGCATGAGTACCTTCCTCCACCTTAAAGCCACGTTTCCTAAACAGATTAAGGAACCTATTAAGATCCCTTATCACCATCAACAGTGCGCGTGCCATATCCACGCCCTAAACTGAATTACAACGAAAACTTATATCCCCGATATAACATCTCAACACCTACGGGAAGCCGGGTCGTCTAGCGGCCAAGGATGCGGGGCTCTGGCCCCCGTGACCGGGGTTCGAATCCCCGCCCGGCTACCAAACACCCATTAACGCTTCTGAGTAAGAATAACGCTAGGTGATGAGAAGAGGGTCTCTTGATCGCAGGCAACGAGATGAAGATAGCCGGAAGTGCTGATAAGGAATATTAGGTAACCCGCCTCAGAAATACCACACGGCGGCGGTCGTCTAGCCTGGTCTAGGACGCCGGCCCCCCAAGCCGGAGATCCCGGGTTCAAATCCCGGCCGCCTCACCAATTCTTTTCCCATACCTCTACGATCTTATCTAATGGACCGACATACCTACCCTCATAGTAGAGATAATAGCGGTTCTTAATCTTCTTAATAGACCATTTAGCAGGCAAAGTTAACCCCCGAAATAAAACTG
>QMWT01000048.1 GCA_003661775.1 Thermoprotei archaeon | reverse complement strand
CGCAGTGTCTTGTATACAATAAAGCGTCGCGCCTCTATTACCATAACCTGCACTTGAACGTTTATAGTCGGCGCATACAACTAATACAACTGGGGCTTCTTCAATGAAAGTTTGATTTAAAGCGGCTTCCGAAAGTTTTTGCTTAGTCACTGGATTCCTTACAACAATGAATTCCCAAGGCTGAATATTTCCGGCTGAAGGTGCCCAACGAGCTGCATCAATAAGCTTTTCAACTGTTTCCTCAGGTAAATCGATATTTTTGAAGGCTCTTATACTTCTCCGCCTCTTTATAGCTTCGAAAACGTCCATTAGTAACCCTCCCTCTACTAACTCATTTTGGTTTAAAATTTAATATGGTTTACTAGGTAGTAACATTATATAGGTTTCCATAGGGTCAATATTACGGTTCTATCAATCATAAAAACCTTTGACTTTTTTGTTTTGATTTCATCAAATCACAGCACGTACACGTTAAAGATTTAAGAAGAAAAGTTCTATCTCTTTAACGGTGTTTTGAATGGATAGGAAATTGCTAACTTCAATAATATTGTCATTGTTAATTGGGACTGGAATTGGCTATTCAATTTCCGTTCCTCAAATTTCCACACTTCAATCTGAAAAGTCAAGTTTGGAGTCTGAACTTGCAACATTGATAACCGATTATTCCAATCTTAACGCAACCTACAACAACCTTAACAACAGCTACAACGAGCTTTTAACACAATACAGCATACTGCAGGGTATTTATGAGCAACTCGAAGAAGCATACGAGCTTTTGAATACTGCTGGGCTTGTTTTTGACGGATTAAGAATAAGTGACCTAAATGTTACAAATGGATATTTGTATGCTGATCTTATAGGTAACGTCACTAATATAAGCAATAAAACTATGAGCAAAGTGTACGTTGTTCTTTTCACGTATGAAGCTGATGGGACTCTGTACGATTATCATGTCAAAACTATTGAGAACTTAGCTGTGAATGAAACTAATGAGTTTAAGTTTTTCGGTGTTTTAAAGGAGAATCAGAAGTTCAAGGTTTTAGCTGTTGGCAGTTATGGGCTTGCGGACATTGAGAGTGACGAGGTTGCAAGGTTGTTGGCTATGCTTGAGGGGGCTAACGCTAGAATTGCAGAATTGGAACAGATGGTTAACTATGAAGTTTATGTCCTTTCGGATCAAAACTATTATCAGTCGATAATAAATGATCTGAAAAATGCTAATGAAACGATTATAGTAGCTATGTATTCAATGATCTACGATCCAGACGATTCCTTCGATTGGGCTAATGACTTGATTAGAGAGCTTGTGTATGCTAAAGAAAGAGGAGTTAATGTGACCGTAATCATCGAATATAGAACTTATTGGGGTTACATGGATGAGAATTTGGAGGCATACAATTTCCTTTCAGCTAACAATGTCAATGTTCGATTAGACAATGAAACAGATACTGATCACATGAAACTTGTGATTATAGATGATGAGATTGTGTACATTGGATCACATAATTGGAGCGAATCTGGGCTTTACTACAACCATGAAACATCAGTCAAAATAGTTAGTGAGAACATAGCTAGAATCTTTAAGGAATATCTCACAACAGCTTTCGGCATTTAAACAGTTCTCAAATGTATTTGTCTGCGTGCGCACTCTTCCGCTTCTTTCTCATCCATCTCCAATTTCGCACAACAATTGGACAGTTAGGATTTAAGAGTTTGTAATTTGCCGATTCTTTCTTTTTGATGTAGCTCAGGCTTTTTCGCTTCCAGTTGTGAGACTCTATCTTCGAGAGTCATTTCACTTGCCTCCTAAAGCGTTACACGTGCACGTCTACCGAAGTAACGAGGTTTCTCTTCTAGGCTAGCTCCACATGCAGGACAATATTTCATTGACTCAGATTTAGGCCATTGCTTACCGCACTCTTTGCAAGTCACAATCTCAGTCTTCTCTTTGGATTCTTCTGGGAACCTTTCTCGGAGAAGGTTTGCTACTGTTTTCCTTAGCGCTTTTGTTTGAACTAGTCTTCTCACTTCATCTATAACCGGTGTCTGCATGGGACGGCTTTCTTTCACGTAAACGATTTGTGGGCGGGGCGTCATCGTGGTGATACCATCATCAGTGGTCTCTTCCCCACCCACCACTTCAGCCACTGGCTCTTCAGTCATCTGAAAACAAGAACCGTGATAGTGAGGCATTTTAAGTTGGGAGGTCAATTCTAGCAAAGGTCTTCTCAAGACTGGAAATCCCATTGCTTCTCTAACATCCCATAGGACTCTAGTCGCTTTCTTAAGGGCATCTCTTACTTCTTCACTCATTAGGCAGCCTCCTCAATAAGTTCTTGCGGGATATATTTCAAAATCGTACCCGACTCTCCCACCCTTTCTTTGATTTGAGGTTTCTCCTTAGAAGACATAAGAGCAACCTTACCTAAGTTGAAGTATTCTTTAATTATGGAAGCTAATTCTCGGATTCCTGCTTCCCAAACAGAAAATTGGTTCGCAATTCTCGACTGGCTGTTCTTTATTTCTCTAACCTCGTTTTTTAGGTTTTCAAGCGTGTCGAGTAGTCGCTTTTCCTTTTCTTGTTCTAGCTGTTTGCGAAGGTCAATGACTTGTTCTTGAAGTGAGGTTACTAGTGGATCTACTGTATTCGGTGGAGGGGGAGCCTCATTCCGTAAACTCTTAATTAGGTTTGCGATAGCATTAACTAGTGCGGGCATTTCAGAGAATTGCTTACGTTCAGAAGGCTCATCGTAGTACCCATAATGAAACGTGTGTCTCCAATCTGGATAGCTAGGCTCAATAAGACCTAAGCGTTCAGCAAGTTTTCTGTCTACGGGAATATCACGTGCGTTTATCCAACTCTGCAAGAACATTCTCTTACGGTTACGAGGCATCCCAATGTCGTCTAGAGCACGACTTAAAGCAAACAGGTCGTCAACGTTATAGCTTTTCATGTAGTCTGCAACGGCGTCTGCATCTTTTGACGGGACACCGTAAAGTATCAGCTGGTTGCGTAGAAGGGTTAATGCATCGGGAACTCCTGTCTCTCCGATTGGTGATATATATTGAGGCTTACTCTCCCTAGAAGGTCTCTTTGGGGACTCCCTCTTCCCACTATCGAGGAAATCAGGCTTGACACCATGCTTTCTGAGTCTGTGCATTGACAAGGATCGAGGGTTATCAAACGTTTTCCCACATTCAGGACACTGATGAACAGGTTTGACAGTATCAGATAGGTCAGAGTCAGTTTTAGTCTGTATATCACTGATTTTCACTGTTTGTCTGTTTTGATTGATTGTCTGTCCTGTCCGTTTTGTCTGTTCCTGTCCGTTCTGCTCCTGATCGTCTGATTCACTCATGTTATTGGCCTCCATTGAGTTGATCACGTATCTGCAAGAGTGTTTCCTGCAAAATGATCATTCTTGCCTGAACTTCTTGGAGTAATTGACCAATCCTTTTTACCCAAAATACGGCCGGTTGCCACCGCTGGTTTTCTTGCTTCTGACTCTCTTCGTTGAGCAACTGAACTACAATGTCTCTCATGAGTGCACTTACACTTCTGCCCGAGCTTTTAGCGATTTCCCGTAAACGTTCTTGATATTTTTGTGGTATACGAAATGCTATGAAGCCGTCCTTCTCTTCTTCCAACGCCTTGACACACCCCCTTTTACACATGTTAAAGAAAAACAGGCCGATATTAAAGTGTTTTTCCAAAAGTAACAAAAAGTAACAAATATAAACTGATTATTACACCTAAAAATTGCTTTATTCCATGAAAAAACTTTAAATATAGCTTCTTTTCTTTAAACGTGTGTAAAACAGCGCGCGTTGGAGGGGGCTATGATTTGGCTGATTTGGGGGATTTGGAGGATGAGCGAGACAGAGATTAAATGGACTGTTAACCAAGAGTTGCATCCATCAATTGATTACAGTGAAGATTTCGGACTTCTCTTAGGTATCTTTGTACAGGGCAACAGGGAGTCTAAAGTGATTTTGACACGCAATCACGAATTTAACGTTGATTTTAGCGTTGTCGAAATAAAAGGAGAAGAGTCTAAAGTCAGAATCTTGAAAAAAGTACAGTATGTACCGCAGGACGAAAGCTGGGTTTTAGATTTCGTTAATGCATTTAGGACGAGGAAAAATAAGCTCTATTCGGTGGAAGAATTAAGGAAAAAGGTTAGTTCAGATATACTCGGAGCACTGAGACTTTTCTATTACCATGAAGACCCACGTGTTTATCCCCTGATCGCTTGCTGGGCTATCGGGACTTATCTCTACGTCATCTTCGATCATTTTCCAATACTTGTGCTTCAGGGAGAAAGGGAGAGTGGGAAAACAACACTACTTGAGCTTTTAAAACACATTGTGCGATGTCCCATTGGCAGAAGCTTAGCCTTACGAGAAGCACCCTTATTTAGGACTGCTGAATCATTACGCCCTACATTTCTGTTTGACGTGCAGAAAATTAGCGAACGACCTGACCTGTTAGATCTCTGCGAAGCATGCACTGAACCTGGTGGGTACGTCTCTAGATGCACAGGAGAAAAACAAGAGCCAAAGTTTTACCATTGCTATACGCCCGTAGCGTTGGCCGTAAGGGAAGAAGTCCCGTTTCTCCCGAAAGCCATACAGATCATAACAACGAAGCCTCCTCCACATTTACAGCGAACTTATACCGAGCGGAGGCTTTACATCACAAAAAGTCCCGGACTGAGCGAGTTACGTCAGAACTTAATTCTCTGCACCCTCGAATACTGTGAAGAAGTTAAGGCTGCCTACAGCAGTGTCGAGCAGACAAACAAACTTTATGGCAGATCCTTTGACTACTGGAGGCCTCTGCTTGCAATTTGCAAAGTGTTTTTACCAGAAAAATTTGCAGAACTCCTAAGCTTTGCGGAAGAATATGCACTTAAAAACTCCCCAAGCGATTTCATGGTTGAAGTCGAAAACGAGGTGCTAAGGCACGTTTTAACCCTTACAGATGAAACGCCTTGCGGAGACTACTTGAAAAACATTACTGATGCTGTCAGCCTGAAGTTTCCCGGCTTCAGGGTTAGCTGGCAGAAGGTAAAGTCTGCGCTTATCAATCTTGGCATAGTGAGACGCTTTTATAATAAGCCGGAAGGGGTTTTCGTTTATCTTGATAAGGCTAAAATTGAGGACAAAGCCAAGCAAAGGTTTCAATAACTGGCGGAAGCGAGATGTCTAATTATCTTCTTCCTTATCATTTAGTTATTGTTTCTTTGAATTTTTCCATCTCTTTCGGTAGGTGTACGAAGACCCATCTAACCTTTTTGGAATCTATAATTTCCTTCACTTGTTTTTCCCTTTCTGTTAACCTCTCTGTTTTTCCACTTTTTACCTCTAAGAAAACGATTTCTTCAAGTTTCCCGTCAGACAGTCCCTTAAACCCTATGTAATCTATAGGCGTACCTATAAAGCGTAAGTCTTTAGGATTTATCCCATAATTCGAAAAAACCAATACAGGAGCAATATGTTCACCAACTCTGCCAATTATGGTCGAAAGAGAACGCCTAATAGCATCTTCCCTTATAGCCTGTTCTTCCTTCACTTTCCATAAATTAAAAAGCTCCATCGCCCTACTCTCCACAGCCCCTTTTAACCTAGAATACTTAATGAACAAAGCAATCAGTATTATCAAGAGTAGGAAAATGAGAATCCACTCAAGCATGATTTTCACCGATCACAAATAAGGACTTTTACATCTAAAATTTTTTCTACAGATTAAATTTCATAGCATGCTTCAATCGAGAGAATATTTGGTTACAGTTTTAAGACGAGGGTTCACCTTCACCTAATCTTTGTTATGGCCTCCGAGAGTTTCCTTGTCTTCTCTTGTCTGTTTGCGGGAATAAGTAGTCTCTTCACAATCAACTACTCCAATGAATCTTTTTAACTAAACCTGTTAAACCTACGTTCTGAGACACAGGTTAGCAATATCTGGTTTTATGGGAAAGTGTTTATCTGGAAAAGCGAGGAAAAGACTAGCTATTTTGTAATTGGTTCGCCTAGATGAACTTCTGAGAAAAATATAGGGACTCACTTGATCTGTGCTATGGCTTCCAAGAGCTTCCTAGTCTTCTGCTCGTCCCTCATGATCTCAGTTATGCCCGGTAGTAACATCTCCAACTGTGCCATTCTCCGTTGAAACGTTTGCTTCATGACTTCGAATTCGATCAGTATGTTTCTAATCTTCTCTTCGACCAGCTTTGGAATTTCCTTTTCGAGCGCCTCCTTATATTGTTTTTCCAAGTCTTTTTGTTTCTGATCTAGGGCTTCCAACTTTAGACGTGTCTGTTCATCTGGAGTGCCGAAGATCGATAATTTGTCGAGATTCATCTTGTATGCCTGCAATGCGTCTGCGGAGAAGTATGCTCCCTTATACGGTAACTTGTGACCAACCATGTATTCAATTATTTCTTGGTTCACTCCAGCTAGCCTTAACGTGTCTTGGAACCATCTTCTGAGAGCATGCGGTCTAACTGGATTCCAACTGTTCTGCTTAATCTCTTCTTCTGTAACCAGACCGGTTTCCACAGCTAGTTGACGAAAGACTTTCTCTATCAAGCTGGGAGTAACCGCTTCAATTTTGTTTCGCTTCCTTCTGTTATGTTTGAAGTTCTTTCCAAAACCTGCTCCCGGTCTGACTGCCTCTTTGATAAATAGTGGTTCATCAAGCTCTACTTTCCCATATTTGCGCTTCCTCTCTAGCAAATAAGCTCTGATAGCATCGATAGCCTCTGGATGCAGGAACGTGTCGTATTCCACATTCTCTTTACGACGAGTCAGACTCAGTCTCAGAGGCACTTCATTTTCCTCAAGTCCCTTCCAAACATCTCTCACTTTCAAACTGCATAACGTGGATACGTCCATCCCGGTTTGTGCTAGCGTCAGAATTATTGCTCTGTCTCTGAGTGTCTTTGCGTGATTCACAAGTTTTCTGATGTCCTCAGTCGTTAAGTTATAGCGCCTATGCTTCCTTGAAGGCTTAAGTTCTCGTCCAATGCTCAGATTCACTCTGTAGTTATAGAATCGATAGAAGCTCATGATTGCTCCAATGTAGGTAGCTCCCAAGTTCTCGCTTAGACCCTTCTCCTTGGTCAGCCACTGATACCATCTCTTTAACCGTTTCTCTATGCTTCCACGCTCTGTAGGAGGTTTCTTGAACTCCTCATCGATCTCTTGCTTTAACTCCTCAGCGGTCATTCCCGTAAACTCTTGGTAACGCTTAAAGGCTGACTTATAGACGTTGCGTGTACCCTCATTCTTCTTAGTCTCCAACCACCTTCTAACGTCTTCCTCTAATTCATCTGACTCCAAATCTCGCTTATATTCAAGTTTTAGACTCAATCTGTTCCTCATATCGCTAGAGAGGAATTAAAAAGGCGCTATTTAAATCTTACTAGCTAGTTAACCATAATGTAATTTAAGATGGTTTCTCTCTTTGAAGCCGATGCTGACACTATCATGCTTGGAATTTCAATTCACTCATACAGTTTAAAGTAATCCGTTTATTTTCAGCCAGCTTTTCCTTTTTCTT
>QMWT01000047.1 GCA_003661775.1 Thermoprotei archaeon | reverse complement strand
TCAGAAGGGTATTGATGATGTTGCTCAGCACTACCTAGCTAAGAAGGGTATACTCGCAGTTAGGAGGGTGAAGAGAAGCGATATGGAGAAGCTCGAGAAAGCAACAGGAGGAAGAATAGTGACAAACATCCAAGATATGACGGAGAAGGACCTAGGCTACGCCGAGCTGGTAGAGGAGCGCAAAGTTGGAGAAGACAAGATGGTATTCATAGAAGGATGCAAGAATCCAAGAGCAGTATCTATAGTATTGAGGGCTGGTCTAGAGAGATTGGTCGATGAAGCTGAAAGAGCCATGAGAGATGCGTTAAGCGCTGTTGCAGATGTGTACAAGGAACCCAGAGTTGTCTACGGTGCGGGAGCTTTCGAGATGGAGTTAGCAAAGTATGTACGTGAATACGCTAACAAGGTTGGTGGAAAGGAGGGCTTAGCAGTAGAGACTTTCGCTAAGGCTCTTGAAGGCATAGTGTCGGCACTGGTTTCAAATGCAGGACTTGACCCAGTAGAGTACATAATGAAGTTGAGAGCTGAGCATATGAAGAAAGGAGGAGAGTGGAGGGGCGTGAACGTATACACAGGAGAGCTTATAGATGCCAAGGAGCAAGGAGTAATAGAACCACTGCTAGTTAAGGTAAATGCCCTCAAGGCAGGTACCGAGGCAGCGACGCTAATACTAAGGATAGATGATGTCATAGCAGCTTCGAGAAGAGAGAAAGAGGAGAAAGGCAAGAAGGAGGAAAGGAGTTAAGTCTAGGCACATTCTCTGAGATCTAGGTTGCTTTCACACATCCTTTTTCTAGAACACCTGCATCAACATCAACTATTGCTGGCCACTCGATTTCTGAAAGCGCGACAACAGCTCTTCCAGGAGGTAAAAAGGGTATTTTTTCCTCGATCTCACGGGGTATATATAGACTTCTAGAAAGAGTCGATAGATCAATACTTGACTTTAAAGTATGTATGATCTTCGTATTAGTGTTCTTCATAACGTTTGTTGATACGAATGAAGGAGATTGCGTTGATATAACGAACCCTAATCTCCATTTCCTAACTTCGGATATCAGGAATGCAATAGGACTATCCTTATCAAAAATGTTGTGGGCTTCATCAACAACAATCACAGTATCTCGACGCAGCTTCCCATGCTGAATATAGAAGGCAATCGTTTTAATTATCAGGTGTGCATATACTCTTTTCACCCGTGTGTTTGTTATACGTGAAAGGTCTATTATCGCAATCACGGGCTCTTCAGGTAATGTGAAGTTCTGTTTCCTTGGAGGCATGTATAGAAGGTGCCTAAGCTTTCTGTAGAGTGCTAGCCTAGATTCGCGCTCCCAAGCTGCTTCACCAAAATGGGAATTCTTCAAGGATTTTGCTAGATACTCCCATACACTTTCTTCACCGTTATACCTTTCAAGGATCTTTGAAAGTATGTAGGACTGGGCTGGTGTTAAGTCCAAAGATGTATCGAGAATTTCCACAAACCCCTGGGGGTCTTTAAGTACCAGATCCTCTATAGCTAGATTTGTAAGGTAATCTCCTTGTGCAAGGTCAATCACTATCTTTGGATATCTGTTTAGCTTGGAATTGTACTCGCCATGCCAATCCAATACGAAGACAGTAAAGTTATCACATACCAAGTTTGCAGATAGAACAGCGGATGTTGTTGTTTTACCTGAGCCAGTAGTTCCAAAAACCGCTATATGCCGGAAGACTGCATCGCGTGGAATGTAAAACGGAGCTCCTTCAGTGTCTTCTGTATGTACTCTTCCTAGGTATATACCATGGTCATTGTAAGCAGCTTTGATGAAGGGTGACGATATATCGCTCCGAGGCGCAATCTCGAGTTGATGAAGCTCTATTACAGAACCACCCTTCTTTGCTAAGGAAGAGCTTAGTGGCACAACAATTATTCGCCGAGATAATTTCTTCTCTATAACTGCTGATACTTCTCCTCCGCTCAGAGTCTCGATAACTTCCTTAACGATTTCGGCCTCACGATCCAGTTCATCCGCCGTTAGATTCTTAGACGCTAACACTAAATATGTCGATACATTGTTCTTGTCTATGATCGTCACTACAATGTATGATGTGCCATTGGCTCTCCTACTGAGTACTTTGGTAATTCTTTCGAGTAAGGTAGTGTTTTCAGATAGAAGCTCATTTTCTCGGGACAGAGGAGAACCTTCAACGTATCGTAGAAGTTTTAACATCTTTACGAGGTACTTATTCTTGCCTATATTCAACTCTACTATTTCTCTGTGTTTATGCTCTTTCACGAAGATGGGTAGTGGTTTCATGCCCCTAGAATTAATGTATGTTTTAATAGTGTTTTGTGAACGGTTAGAGTTTGGCTATTTTAACATAGACCTTATCCATGGGTCTGAACTCCTTGAAGACGTCGGGGTTTCTACTCTCAATGATAACTACAAAGCCCCACAAACTAACTATCATCTTCCTCCTATCACCCTCTTCTTTGAATTTTATAACGTATCCTGAAGCTACGAAATCTCTTCCTTCTTCAAATTTGGGAACTTCTTTAGATATCGTAAAGAGTATGCGGTCACCTTTATCGACGGTGTTGACTTCATCGTGTATGTCCATCTTTACGGATACTCCGCCACTGCAGTCTATTGTTAGTATAGATACGTTCGGTACTAGGGAACGTTGCACCTCAGCGACATTGCATGACAGTTTCATTATTTGTTGCACCGATTAAACGTTTTTTGGGGTACCTTATAAGCTACATCAATACGTTATTTATACTAGAAGAGCAAAAATGCGTCTGGTGAATAGTGTGAGCATCGCGGGACGAGGCATAACGCAGGAGCTTAATAAATTGTTAGATAAGAAGGTGGAGGTCAGGCTAGTTGACGGTAAGAGTTATGTGGGTACGTTACTAGGATATGACCAAAGTGCTTTGCACATAATATTAGGTGATGCGGAGTCGTCAGACGGTAGAAAGGTTCATCGAGTGATAATCGCGGGTTCTCGAATTTCTGAAATCTTGGTTGTTGAAAGGCCGCTCTTTGATGCCGAGGAATTTCGTAAATTCCTAATTGAGAGGTTAAATCTGCCTCCAGGGAGTGTGAGAGTAATACCCGAGATCAACGCTGTGACCGTTTACGAAAGAATTAAGGTAACTGAATCTGGTGTTGAAGGCGCTGGCAGTCTAGCCCAGAAGATATTTGATATATACCAAGAGTACATAGCTATGAAGAAGAGGAGCGCATAGGTTATGAACGCATTCACTATCAAGGATAAAGACCTAGCGGGAAGGATAGCCGTATTAAGAACACGAAACGGTGATTTAACTACACCGGCATTTTTCCCTGTTATCGACCTCAGGAAGCAAGACTTACCTTTAAACGAAATTAAGGATTTGGGTTTTGACAACATAATCACGAATGCTTACTTCCTCTGGAGACATTTTCGCGAAGAAGTGTTAAGGTTAGGGATTCACAAGTTTCTCAACTTCGACGGTATTATAATGACAGACTCAGGCGCTTATCAAATTCTCAGATATGGCAATATTGATGTAACAAATAGAGAAATCGTAGAGTTTCAGTGCAATATGGGAAGTGACATAGGTGTAATTCTCGATATACCTACATCGTATGATGCCACCAGAGAAGAAGCATTGAGAAGTGTAAGAGAGACCTTACAGAGAGCTCAGGAGGTTGCCGACTTAGTTAGTAGATGCTCCTCAACGCTCTGGGTATTGCCTATACAAGGAGGTGTTTATACGGATTTAATCAAGACCTCCGCTGCTGAAGCATGTAAGATAGCGGGTTATACGATCTACGGAATTGGAAGTCCTGTAACCGTAATGGAGAACTATATGTTTGATAAGCTTGTAGAGATGATAGTTGCAGCGAAGAGTATTCTGCCACCGGATAAGCCAGTGCACCTCTTTGGGGCAGGCCACCCAATGATAATACCTTTCGCAGCAGCTCTTGGAGTTGATACGTTTGACTCTGCGAGCTATGTACTCTATGCGCGAGATGAAAGATACATGACTGAGGGCGGTACCTACAGGGTCAATGAGCTCGACGAATTTCCCTGCGAGTGTCCAGTGTGTAGTAAGTACTCCCCCAAGGATCTAATGGAGCTTGAACGTAGTAAGCGTGTGAAATTGATAGCGCTACACAACCTCCACGTTCTTATAAGAGAGATTAAACGTACTCGGATAGCTATACGTGAAGGGAGATTATGGGAGTACTTAGAGTTGAAGAGTAGAATGCATCCTACATTAAAACGAGCTTTTGACACTATGAGACGGTACTACAAGTATATTGAACGTTTTGACGTGAGTTCAAAAGGTATTGTAAGAGCACTGTTCATATATGGTATCGAGAGTGTGCAAAGGCCGCGTGTCATCAGGAGGAGAATACGTCTAGAGCAGGCGATGTTGAGAAGGTTGAGAGGTCAAAAACTTGTATTAGTACCGGGAGTTCCGTTCGACAAGCCTTACTCGAAGTCTAGACTTGTGAAGGCATTGCTTGGCAGCATTCCTAGGGGGAGCGAGGTTATATGCATAGTTCCGCCGTTGGGCTATGTACCATTACAGTTATCGGAAACGTACCCATGGTCTCAATATGAGTCGAAATTCGTCGTTAGGCGTGATGAGATCGAGGATGTAGTGAACTTGCTTATGGAGATGTTGTACGGTGTGATTAAGGATGTTGCAGAGATCACTCTAGTGAATCTGAAGAATTGTGGATGGTGTGAGTATCTGGTTAAGAGGCTAAGTACGGAAATCAAGGTAATGTGTAGGTACGTAGACAAAGATATACAGATCAAGATTCTCGAGATTGAATGCTGTAGTTTATATGGAAGTTCTGCCTGCGATTCATTGCGATTAGAGTAGAGCTAACACCTTGGAACTACATGTACATTTTATCTCGTGTACTTCTTTCTTGCGTGCTTAGCATTTTTCTTACTTCTTCCTCAGCTTTTTCTAGATATTCAGCATACTCAATCAATTCATGTGTTGGTATTTCCGTGCCTAGTAGTGAAGATATTACCTCTATTGCCACTGCAGCTGCTCGTGGGTCTACTCTTCTACTCGGCTGTGTATAGGGAAGTATTGTGATGGCAGGTATGCTGTGCAACTCGAAAGCTATGAGCAACGATGCGAGGGGGCCCACTATGTATGGCCCCTTCATAAACAACGGTGCATTTAATCTTAATGTAGCTTTAGATGTTGGTAACCAGCGGTACTTCTCATCACCTTCTTTGAATCGTTCATCGAGTCCTCCTATTAACAGTACGTGACCTGTATTCAATTTTTTGACGAATTCTACTACGACGTTTGTGTAATCCGTCAAGTCCCTCCTAGACGGGTTCACGTGATTAACTATGGTGATAATTTTCAATTCATTGTTGGCAAATATCTCGTGCGGTAATGTGAGTCCATAATCTTCGAGTGATGTGAAATCAGGTATGACCGAAGGTATTATGTACCCTATCCTTATTAGGTGCAGAGTTTTAGTGAGATACTTGCTCGCTAATTGTCCAACCGCACCAAATCCCTGAAATCCCGTGATCAGAAACTTCACGCTATCAATGCTTAGTTTGCCTTCATCTACTTCTAATGTAACTCTCTTGGTTCTTATCTTCATTATTTTGTCACCTTCTTTATGCGTTCTCTAAGAATACCTGCAGCTCCCTGGGTAAAGAAGAGGATTTCCTGGGGTGATAGACGTAATGTGACTACTCCTATTAACCTATCATGTTCGTTAACTAACAAAGCTTCGTCACCTGCTCTAAGTTCACTATCAATCTCTATGATGTGGCGTGAGAATACTGTTCCGCCCTCGGGGATATCATCAGCTATTTCATCTGCTACCACTACCCTCAATTTAGGGTGCGGTACTATTCTTTGTAGAGTTAAAGCAAGGGGGATTCTCGGTATCACATGCATATCGCCTGCCCTGATTGTCATAATTGTTCCCCATTCGCTCTTGACGTATCTTAACTTTGCAGTTGTTTCCGAAAAGCATAGTTCAAGAGTATCGAAGTAGTCCAAGGCATTGCCAGCGCCGGGAACAAGGTTGTAGTCTAGGAGCATTCTTAGAAAATCTCTATCAGAATCAGTGGCTTCTACGCATTTCAATCTATGACACCGTGCTTTAGAACTGAGTTTTTAGAGTCGAACCTTACATCCATAAAGAGCTCTGCCTCTGTTTGCTACTACTGGAAGATGTGTGGGTGTAAGGTCTGAAGCGTTTCTTCAGCACCCGAGCTATAGCATTGTCGAAGTCCTCCATGGTGACAACCCTCTGTCCATTCCTGATCGCGTTGAGCCCTGCTTCAGTGCATATAGCCTTTATATCAGCACCAGTAGCACCTTCGGTCTTCACTGCAAGAATGAATAAGTCTACATCCTTATGCAAAGGCATTTTCCGTGTATGAACCTTAAAGATCTCTACTCTGCCTCTTAGGTCAGGGGGAGGCACTTCAATTAATTTATCGAATCTGCCAGGTCTTAGAAGCGCAGGGTCTAATATATCAATGCGGTTAGTTGTAGCTATGACCTTAACGCGGTCCAGCGGATCAAATCCATCAAGCTCTGCTAGTAGCTGCGTCAGTGTTCTATGAATCTCCCTCTCGCCAGTAGTCCCCACGTCAAGTCTCTTTGCTCCGATAGCATCGATCTCGTCTATAAGTACTATCGCAGGAGCTTTGCGCCGAGCTAAGGAGAATAGTTCTCGAACAAGCCTAGCACCTTCTCCTATGAACTTTTGTGCAAGCTCGGATGCGACTAGCCTTATGAACGTAGCGTTGCTCTCACCTGCTACGGCACGTGCTAGAAGAGTTTTCCCACAGCCCGGCGGTCCGTAAAGAAGCACACCTTTGGGAGGCTCTATCCCCATAGCTTTGAAAAGCTCAGGGCTTCTTAAAGGCAGCTCAACGACTTCCCTGAGCTCTTTTACTTGCTCATTAAGACCTCCTATATCTATATAGCGGGTTTTAGGTTTCTCAACAACTTCCATAGCTTTTACATAGGGATCTTCTCTCTGAGGCAGGATGTCTACAATAGTCGAGCCTCGCTGATTTAGCGCTACCGGGGTTCCCGGACGAAGTTTAGATATATCGACACTATCAAGTATGTGGACTATTAGGGTAGGACCAGTACTGCTCTTCACTATAGCCCTTCTATCAGGTAGTAGCTGTATGAACGTAGCCTCGATTAGGGGTGGTGCTAGTAGCTTGTCTATCTGGGACTTATAGTACTCTATATCCTCTTTGTACTTTGCTATAAGTCCCCTTAGATGGCCGACCTCAAGTTCTAGCTCTCTTACTCTCTGCTCGAGATATTTAATATAGTTGACTTCCTCGTATCCCTGACTATCAGCTGACATACTCTAGGCCCCAACAACAACTTTTGTTTAGCAGTGAAAACTAAAAATACTTACCCACAGTAAGGCAACATTGGGGATGGAACGGGTTGTTTCCGGTAACAAGAAAGGTATTTTGCGAGATGTGCGGCACTGAGATTGCTGAGCGCGAAGCTAGGAAGGTTCTCGTCGATAATGCAACACTGATTGTCTGTCCTAGGTGTTACGAGAAGCTTGTTAAGTCTAGGAGAATTGAGTCTACCTCTATAACAGCAGGGCGAAAATCTATAGGTTTGGCAAGTAGTGCAGGTGCTCGCGTGAGTAGTGGTTCTAGAAGCATCGCTTCTAGCCGTCCACAGCTGGTTGTTTCACAGAGGCGCAGGACAGTAAGGAGAGTTGAAGAAAACTATGAGCTTGTAGACGATTACGCGGAGAGAATTCGAAGGGCGCGTGAACGTCTTGGATGGAGTCAGAAAGTCCTAGCACTTAAAGTCAAGGAGAGTGAGAACACTATTAAGAGGATAGAATCGGGTAAGCTTAGACCTACCATAGAGCTTGCGCGCAAACTCGAGGAAGTGCTGAGTATAAAGCTTCTCGAACCTGCTGTTGACAAGCTCATATCGGACGAGGAATCTGGCTCTGTCAGACTATATGCCACGCTCGGTGAAGTTGTTAATAT
>QMWT01000046.1 GCA_003661775.1 Thermoprotei archaeon | reverse complement strand
TGCTAAGCGTGGGTGATAATCCAGTATTTGATGTCTACTATCCCCGTAAGTACGGGCTTACAACTATACATGTTGAACGGGGCTCGCACGCCGGGGAAGTGTACATGGAGTTTCTAGGAATTGATAAGAAATCTGTAAAACCTGACTACACGATCAGGAGTTTGGCTGAGCTGAAGACGCTGCTGGTTAAGATAGCCGAACGCTCCTAGCCTCTCTTCTTACGATACTTAGGATGATATTTCTTCAAGGTTTCTTCACGGATTTGCTTAAGTTCCTCTTCGGGTAGGATAGCGAGAAGCTCCCACGCTAGGTCTAGTGTCTCCTCAAAGGATCTCCTCTCGTACTCACCCTGATTTATAAACCGTTTCTCGAAAGCTTCTGCGAACTCCAGATACTTCTTATCCCTTTCGCTAAGCGACTCGGTTCCTATGATCATCGACAGCTCTCTCAAGTACTGCCCCTCGGAGTATGCTGCGAAGAGCTGCGAGAACACCTCTCTATGGTCTTCACGCGTCTTGCCGGGGCCTATTCCCTCCTTCATAAGTCTTGAGAGTGATAGGAATACATCGACTGGTGGGTAAACACCCTTTCTATACAGCTCTCTGGAGAGCACGATCTGACCCTCAGTAATGTACCCCGTCAAGTCAGGGATAGGATGCGTAATATCGTCGTCGGGCATCGTGAGAACAGGCATTATAGTTATGCTACCCTTTCTTCCCTCAGCTCTCCCGGCTCGTTCGTAGATCGTCGCTAGGTCTGTGTACATGTAGCCGGGGTACCCACGTCTTCCCGGCACCTCCTCGCGTGCTGCGCTGATCTCTCTCAGCGCTTCGCAGTAGTTGGTCATATCAGTTATGATCGCCAGTACGTGCATATCATATCTCCATGCTAGGAACTCCGCAGCTGTGAGAGCTACTCTGGGAAGCGCCAACTTCTCTACCGTAGGCGCAGATGCAGGGGTTATGAAGGCTATAGTCCTTTCTAGAGCGCCCATGCGCCTGAGCTCGTTTATGAAGTACCTCGTCTCCTCGTGAGTTACACCTACTGCTCCGAAAACAACAGCGAACTTCTCCTCCTTACCCCTCACCCTAGCTTGCCTGACTATCTGTATAGCCACCCTGTTGTGAGGTAGTCCGGAGCCGCTGAATATAGGGAGCTTTTGTCCTCGTACAAGAGTCAGCAGTCCGTCAATGGCTGATATTCCGGTTTCTATAGGCTCCGCTGGGGGGACTCTTACTGCAGGGTTGAGAGGAGCACCGTGTATATCCAAGTAGTCTTCAGGAACTATCTCAGGTCCTCCATCTATAGGCCTTCCCAGACCGTCGAAGATCCTGCCGAGCATATCTAGGGATACGGGCAGTGTTAGAGTCTCACCCTTAAACCTAACAACGGTTTTACCCGGGATTATGGATGAGGTACCTCCGAACACCTGCACTATCGTTACATCTCTGCTAACATCGATCACCTGCCCATGCCTGACCTCCCCATAGAGCTCGATCTCGACTATCTCCCCATACCTTATCCCCGGCACTGATTTTACGAAGAGAAGTGCGCCGCGTGCAGCAACAACATTCCTCGTTTGTTTCACTAGTACCTTAGAGGCAGACATGGGCTACGCACCACCGGCGTATCTCTTTATCAACTCTTCAAACTCCTTCTCTATCTCTTTGTAAACCTGAGGCGCGATCTTGTTCACGAGCTCCTCCGTACGATAGCTCTTCAGCCGTGCTATCTTTATCCTCGTCGGGAGCTTCCTTATCTCCGAGACGGGTATGCCCTTGTCGAGCGCTTCACGAGCGCGTCTGTAGAACAGCATTATGGCCCTCATTATCGCATGGCTTCTCTCGGGAGGTGAGTAGCAATCATAGGGATCAAAAGCACTTTGTTGCAGGAAATCTTCTCTTATCATCCTAGCTATCTCTAGCATAAGCTTATCGTTTTCGGGAAGCGCTTCTGGGCCTACTAACCTAACTATATCGGCAAGCTCTGCCTCTCGTTGGAGAACTGCCATCACCTCATTCCTAAACCTGTACCACTCACCATTCGTCAACTTATCCCACCACCTTCTAACGAAGGGTATGTAGAGACTGTAACTTATCAGCCAGTTGATAGCCGGGAAGTGCCTCCGAGTTGCAAGCCCGTAGTCCAATGCGAAGAGACACTGAACATACCTTAGCGTGGACTGGGTTACAGGTTCCGAGAAATCACCTCCAGGAGGAGACACCGCGCCTATTATCGTCAAGCTCCCCAAACGACTAGGTCTACCCAGCGTCTCTACACGCCCCGCTCTTTCGTAGAACTCCGCTATTCTAGAAGATAGGTATGCAGGGAAGCCCTCCTCACCCGGCATCTCCTCCATACGCCCACTTATCTCTCTCATAGCCTCGGCCCACCTGCTGGTTGAGTCGGCGACCATGATCACATCGTAGCCCATGTCGCGGAAGTACTCACCGATAGTAACACCTAGGAAGACACTGGTTTCTCTCGCAGCCACAGGCATGTTACTCGTATTCGCTATGAACACCGAGCGCTCCATCATAGGCCTTCTCCTTCTCGGATCTTCGAGCCTTCTGAATGTGTGAAGAGCATCAGCCATTTCATTACCCCGCTCACCGCACCCGACATAGATCGCTATATCGGCGTGGCTCCACTTGGTAACTTCTTGCAATGTAACTGTTTTACCGGTGCCGAAACCTCCGGGTATCGCGGCTTTGCCTCCCTTAGCAAGCGGAAACATGTAGTCTATAACCCTGATACCCGTCACTAGGGGTTCTTCCGGATCGAGCTTGCGCTTGAAGGGCCTGGGTTTCCTTATAGGCCATACCTGATACATCTTAACCTCGTACTTCTTGCCTTCGGACTCAACAACAGCGATTGTGTCCTCAACGTAGTAATCTCCCTCGGGAGCCAGCCACTTAAGTACTCCATGAACTTCCGGAGGCACCATTATCTTATGCGTAACCAGCGGAGTCTCCTGTACTGTTCCCAGCACGTCTCCGGGCTCCACCTTACCTCCAGCACTAAACAGCTCAGAAGGCTTGAAGTGCCACTTCACGTTTCTGGGAAGGGAAGAGAGCTTAACGCCTCTTCTAATGAATATGTCGCCTAGAGCCTTAGCTATATCAGCTTCAGGTCTCTGAAGTCCATCGTATATAGACCCTATTAGCCCGGGGCCGAGCTCCGCTGAGAGGAGCTTACCCGTACCAACAACCTTCTCACCAACAACAAGTCCCGTGGTATCCTCGTATACCTGTATGTACGCCTTATCCCCCTGAAGCGCTATAATCTCGCCGATCAGCCTCTCGTGTCCGACCTCAACAACTTCGTATACCATGGAGCCCGTCATGCCCTCGGCTACCACAAGAGGACCTGCGATCCTGTATATCCTGCCCACAGCCATGTAGACACCCTACAGATGGATCTCAAATCCGACGTATTTACGAACCACCTCCCTATAAAATGACTTGGGATCAAAGACCTTCAGCTCCTCAGGCCCAGGGACTACGACGATGAGGGGGTACAGCTTCTTCGCAATATCGATCTTTAGCTCTGAAGGCTTCTTGAGTATGGATGACTGCACAAATACAACCCCATACTTCTCCAGCTTCAATAGTTCCTCAAGCTTCCTCAGACCCTCCTCCGGATTCCTAACAATAAAGCATGAGTTAACCCCTATAGCTTTGAAGAACGGGGTCATATCTCTCAAACAAATAGCAGCCATGTCGAGCTTTGGAGGTGCGCTCACTTTCCAGCACCTAGAATACACATATTCGTAGCAAGTCTTACAAGCTTAGCCTCGTAGTACTTAGTTATGAGGAGCCTTGTCAAGGAATCAAGCGTTCCACCAGCACCGTAGGTGAGCATGGGCAAGATCTCTTCCGCAACGAACTTGGCTTCTAGCAAATCAAGCTTTGCACCAATCTTATCTATCTGAAATGCTCTGAGTAGCTTCTGGGGGTCTAGTTCCCTTACCGCAAGAGTAGCGAGTCTCTCAAGATCTTCGGAAAACTCTATCTTAAGTACCTTAAAGACTTTTTCTAGGTTCTTCAACACGCCCATTCCCTTAGCCTCGAGGATTCGCAGGAACAATTTCACATCTCTCCAAGCTTTCACGGCGGGGACAGTTTTAGGCGCAGGCTTTAAAGAAGATGCATATTTGACTAACCTATCAAATACTTTGACCTCGGCTAGGAGAGCTAAGCCTATGTTGCCTAGTTCGTTAAGCAGACCCTGCAGAGCCCAAGCTTCTTCCTCCATGCCTATCTCGCGGAGGCTTTCTACAAGAGCATCGACCTTGTCTATCTTGTGCAACCTAACATATTCGTAGAGTCTGCCAAGAGGTATCAACTCCTCATAATCTCTCACCTCACCACGATGTATCATATCTAGAAGTCTCAGCAGATTTGCAGCATCGTACATTCCTAGGAATGCCTCTATAAATCTGAGCTCCCTATCTCCTACAAGTCTTCTTAGATCTACCAACATCTCGCGAAACACTTCATAGACTTTTTGCTCGACAAACTTCTGCTCGACTTTCTCACCGAGTAAGACACCTGCCAGAGGCTGGCGGTAGACTGAGGATGCTAACAACTCTCGAACCTCACACCATCTACTGCTTAAAGCTATATCGATTAGACGTCTTAGCGGAGGTGAATTGGATTCAACAACTATGCAGTATGTAGATAAAGCTCTTATTGACAGAGGCAAGGGATGTTACCCGAAGAGCTCTCTGTTTATCCAAGGCATGTTTCTACGCATCACCGTTTCGATCCTAGTCTTGTAACTATTATCAACAACGACTGATCCGTCCTCAGACTCCACAATCACCCCCCCGATCATATCCTTATCTAGTACCCCGAGCTCCGACACTCTATCTCTAAGACCGAGCTCTTGAACCACATTCTCAAGTAGCTGTCGGTCTTCCGGAACCACGTAGATCTTAATCTTTTCATTGCCAAAGATCTCGCTTTCCATAATCTCTCTCAGCAAATTTTTAATGGATTCTCTACGTTTTTCTTTGCTCAACCCAACAAGAACCTCTACGACTTTCTCCCTCAATTTCTGAACGATCTCACCCTTGGTCTTGGTCACGGTGTTACGTGACTCTATCCGTGCCTCAACTACGTGGGCATCGTATTCTATCTCTTCCTTAATTCTCCTAAGCTCCTCCTCTATAATCCTCTTCTTCTCCTCCTCTGCTCTTCGTATGATCTCCTGAGCTTTTCTCCGCGCTTCATCAACTATTCTCTCAGCTTCCTCGCGAACTTTCTTCAAAGCCTCCTCCTTAAGCTTCGCAGCTTCATCTCTGCTAGTAAGGGCCGCCATTTAGTGCTACACCCACATTATTATGGCTAGTATACCAAATGCTAGTCCAAGTATTCCGAATAGCTCCTCGTATGCTGCCAGAATCATTCCGTGAACGAATATACCGCCACGCGTTTTTATGAGGAACGATATTGCATCCGCAACAACCGCTCCTTGCCTCCAACCAGAAGCGAACTCCGCTGCCGCTACAGCAAGCCCTATACCAAAGATTATAGAGCCCTTCCCTGGGTCTGCCGCAACTACAGTAGGTATATCCTTAAGCGTATACACCAAGAACATGAATACAAATGCGTAGAACGTTTGTGTCATGGGCATCGCTGCAAGAGCCAGAACTTTTGAGAACTGCTTAGGATCTTCAGCTAAGATTGAGACTCCTGACATGGCTGCTAGTGCGGTACCTAACGCAGATCCTAGGAATCCACCCGCCAGAGCCAGTGCAGGTCCCATTAATGCTAGCGCTGTCGCTATCTGCGTAAACGCTGTAGGAACGTCAGTCAAAGATCCATCACCGCGGTATACATTGATTTTCGGCCTGATAAAAAAGCTTTTTATTATGTAAAAGCAGGCACAAAACCTTATGGTGATAGGGTGATATACCTTCTCAGAACTATCTTGAGGGGTTTGAATTCCCTGCCCCCTCCTTCGTAGAACTTTGTTGCAAATTCCACATAGACAAGTCTCAATGAGTGGATGAAAGACCCTAATGCTCCTATAGCAAGGTTGAATACGTGGAGTATGCCTCCTAAAACGATCATCACTATTATCCCCACAAACATGCCCACGATTCCAAGCACGTTAGTCATGTACTCAAATATTCCGAAGAGCATCATGTTGAATACCAATGCTAGTAAGAGAGTTGCCAGACCTATACCAGCGATCCTTACATAGGAAAGCGTGTCCCCCAGTATCCCAGTAACATCGAAGATCCACAGCATAGACCCCGCAGCTCCGAAGGTTTTGAGCTTACCTACTACTATCATTGATATTCCTGCTAGTACTAGAGGTAGGAATATGTAGTTTAAGACCTGCTGAGGCAGCGGGATCTTCACTAAGTTGAATATGTGAAGAACGTAAGGCGCACCAAAGAGTATTAATAAGAGTATACCCAGCTCGTTTAGCACCCGTGCTCTATCAAGTACAACAACTCCCTTGGCTAGCGAGATTGCGTGAGCTATTGTTATGTGTGTTATCCCCATGAGCAAACTGAGCCCTATGAACATGGGAGCGGAGTTTAGCGATCCTAAACGTAGGATCGCTGGATAAGGAAGCCAAGGTTGCGGACCTAAAAACGTTTTTGATAGTACACCCACGATTATAGTTACGGATCCGGCCACGTACAAGATCTTCTGAAGCGAGATAAAGCCTTCAGATTCCGGATTCTCAGTTAGCTTAGGTAGCACATATCTTGTCGCGAGGAGGAGCCCGAAACCGTAAGCTGCATCTCCAAGCATTAGAGAGTAGAAAATTATGAAGAAATACGCGAATATAGGAGTAGGATCCCACTCATTGCGGGATGGTAGACCATAAAGCCTCGTTATAAGTTCGAAAGGCTTGAAAGGGCGAGGATTCTGAAGCTCAACAGGAGGTTCCTCTCCAACCTTTACCACCTCGATGTAAATCGCGCCTATTTCTCTTCTTAGTGTATCTACGAACCTACGTATTGATGAAGATGGTACCCAACCTTCGATTACAGCCGCGTATCTAAGGCTCACAGCTAAACTAACTGCTTTGACGCGTTCCCACTCATTATCCAGTATAAGTTTCAGGAGTGCTAGTTCCTTTAAATGACCATATATGATCTCACTGATCTCACTCCTTCTCGATATAAGTTTCTGAAGTCTTGCACGCTCATTCTTCAATTCATTAATGATGTTGCTCAGCCTGCCCCTAGGTAAAGCAATTTTCTCGGCTTCAAGCTTCTTCGCTATATGCTCAACCTCCTGCCCAAACATCGTCAGCGTGGTGAACAATATGGCTACCTTATCCCTACTAACTTCACCCAGCTCTAACACTGTACCATATTTCTTCGCTACGTTCCTCAGA
This sequence comes from Thermoprotei archaeon, assembly GCA_003661775.1. Classification (GTDB taxonomy): domain Archaea; phylum Thermoproteota; class Thermoprotei_A; order Sulfolobales; family Ignisphaeraceae; genus QMWT01. The sequence goes on along the minus strand of QMWT01000046.1, from coordinate 684 downwards.
TGCTCTGCATTCTTTCTGCTGACTACATAAGTTCTAGTAATGACGTGCCTACCATCAAAGCTGAACTGCGATGCCTCAACATCTCCGAATCTTGAGTATAGTATCTCGACAACTTTCAGGAGGAGCTCAACCTTACCCAATTCACTAGAAGCCTTTTCAACAACATGTTCTAGTGACCTAACCTCCTCGTACACTTTACTCAGGACGCCGATAACGTTTCTAAGCTCTTCCCTAAATTTCTCGGGTTTTGGAGGGGTTATCTGAACAACTATGTCCTCTTTTCCTAATCTCCTCAACAACTCACGTAAAATCCTATGAGCCTCTTCAAGTTCTCTTAGATAGTTCTTAATGAGCTCTTCCTCGCTACCCTCAACAAGTCTAGGCTTCTCTACTTGTATTGCTCCTAACCGGTGAAGGGTTTCCACGACTCTATCTACGGCGTTTCTAGCAACAATTATCCTGAGACGCTGTGCTACATCAGGGTCTGATAGAAGTAGGTATCTAAGCTTCAAACATTAACACCTGCGACCTCGGACGCTATTCGGCGAGCAACTTCATCGAGTTTTCTTAGCGCTTTTTGCTTTATGTCCTTGGCTTCAGCTTCAGCATCCTCTACAAGTTTCCGCCTCAGCTCCTCTATCTCTTTAAGCAACCTTCTCTTCTCTTTCTCAAGCTCTTCACGAT
>QMWT01000045.1 GCA_003661775.1 Thermoprotei archaeon | reverse complement strand
GCTCTTAGAACTTCACTCATTTTCTTGAGTGCGAGCTCTCTACTAATCCCGCTCATCTTTCTGTAGCCCATAATTAGAAGTGGGCACAGCAGAAAAATTTTCAGTACAGTAATTCTGTGTACACAGGATGTGAAAACTAAGGTTACTTCCTTGCACTACTCTCTATTATTATCATTGTGGTCGTACTCTTTATATGAGGAAGCCTCCTCACTTTAGTCACGATAACATTTCTTAGTTCGTCGTGTGTAGGAGCCTCTATGAACACAACAAGGTCATAAACGCCGTACACCAGATGTACCTCCTTGACCTCAGGGAGTTCGAGAAGTCTTTTCATGACTTCTTCCTCTGTACCTACATCTGTATTTACGAGAACTACTGCGCGGGGCATAAGCAGTCCCTTTCAACAATTACAGTCTCTTGTGTATACTTAAAGCTTTGAGAAGTAGCTAGTTTCTGAATAGCGGTAATCAGTCCTAGGGTGTGATGTGTGGGATGGAGTGTGGGTAGTAGGAGTATAGGCATTGTGCTCGGGATTTTGGTAGGACTTCTACTCGGGTTCATCGATAGCTACAGCTACGCAGTGAGCGGATTTACTACTGCTGAATTATCTATACTGATTATACCAGTACTAATGATGCTACTTTCCGAGATGTTGAAGCTAGGTCTCACTATCGAAGATATAATGCTTTCATCCGCTATAGCTATGGGTATGGATCTCACGACAACATTGACCTCGGGTATGTACATAACTTATGGCTTTCTCGAACATCTCAGTAGTAGACTTGCAGCTTTTGGGTTATCGGTAAAGGTTCCCCCGTTTTTATTTGCGTTGAAAAATGAGCTGATGGACTTTACGGCTATGCCCTTGTACCTGATCTTATCGATGGTGTCCGTAGGCGGGGCGTTCATAGCGTATGCTGTGAGAAGGCACTTCTTCGATATGGAGAGGCTTCCCTACCCTTTAGGGATGACCGTGGCTATAATATTGTCAACCTTGAAGCGCTTCATAGAGCCGGGAATCGCTATAGCCTTCCTTGTTGGTGCGTTACTGCAAGCAGCGATCTTTAGATTAGGAGAAGTGATGTATGATCTGACCCCTGTTGCTCAGGTGCTGATACCTGGTGTGGTAATAGCCTTGAGCTTCAATGCAATAACATTCTTCTTAGCGCTTCTGCTGCCAAAAGGCTCTTTATACTCGGTATCGGCAGGCTCGCTATTTACATACTTAGGCATAATACCGTTAACCACATTGTTAGGCTATGTAGTCTTCGAGCCTTTGCCTAGCTACGAATCAGCTTTATTTACCGCATCGCCCCTCATAACATCCATGATCATAGGTTATGTTGCTGTTGCAAGCATAATGTATGTGTTTCATTACAGGAAAGTGTACGCAAGAACTATGTATATAATACTGAAGTTAAGGTACGAGAGGCTTATGATGTTTGTAGGTTTTGTCATCATAGGGTTTATGCTGCCTACGCTCTACGTCTGCACACATAGTGTTAGAGACCTATTTACATCAGCGATAATGTTCTTAGTCGTACTCTTGATGCATCCTTTCTTGACATTTGTTAATCTGCGCATAGTAGGCGAAGTGGGTTTTAGTTCACAAGCGTTGTTTCCTTTAGCAACTGCAGTTATCTACGGAGGTGGTGTAAGAGATGTTTCAAGCTATGCAATAGTGGATCCCTTCACTGGCATCCCTATGCCACAGTTAGTTGGAGGAACAGCAATGAACCTCCTACGCGCGTTTAGAGTTTTGGGTGCTAGATTAGCAAGAGGACTAACATGCTTTGTGCTGGGGATGGTGATAGGAGCACCCATAACTTATGTATATGGCAACATACTTGTTAAGGCTTTTGGCTTCGATTCACCACTTATGCCCTTGACAAAGTGGATCCCTACAGTTGTATGGATGTCCGTTATATATAGCGGGGGGACGCAGGCAGTAATTCCTCCATTAGTAGCTCTAGGCGCATTATTAGGAGCCGCTCTAAGTATAGGAGGGCTTACCGAAAAGCTTCGTCTATCACCTTTCGCCTTTGTTTTAGGGATGTCAATGCCTCCTGATATAGGCGTTATGTTCCTCATAGCCGCGAACATAAAGAGTATAGTGCTTAGAATGGGGGTCGAGCTGCATGAGAAACTTATAATCTACTCCACGTGCGCGTTGATAGGTGCAGGCATTACCACACTACTTTACACTATACTGACGGTTATGGAAGCAGTCTAGGTGTATAGACATGGTCTATCTATGGCTTCTATACTTAGTGCTTTTGTTTGTGATAGCTTTAACGTGTTGGTTACTCACAAGGTATAGCTTCCTGGAGGAACCCTTAGGCGAGAAGCTCAGGGCTTTTACATTCATGCCCTCGCCCAGCATTAAGCTTGTAACAACCTTTATAGGCAGCATAATCACATCAGTCTCCTACATAATAGTGTTGCTCGCTGTTGTGACATCAGTTATGTTAGCGGGTTCGGCAACTGCATCGAATATCATGAGCACAGCTATAGATCTCAATGTAGATCTCGGCAGCGGAGTTTACCTAAGGATTACAGAGCCTAGAACGCTCATCGAATTATCTGAAGCTGTGAACGAGGAAGATGTTTTGTTTGCCGCTCTCAGAATATTGACCCCTATAACCTTCTCTACTGGAGATAAAACACAGTTAGATTTCCTAGTATTAGCGTTGGGAGGGAGATATGCTGAGAACATTACTGGTTATGTAATTTCGAGTGAGGAGTTCGCTCTTCTAGATAAGTCTCTGAGGAGTTATGTGAAGAGCTTAACTTTAGGAAGATGGGAGTTTAAACCATTATTTGTAGACCTCAGCAGGTTGACAAAAATAAGACTTGCTGAGAATATACCTCTTGTTCATAGTACCGGATCTATAGGATTCACGGTAATAACAGTGAGTAATGTGTCGAGGCTTATTCTTCTCCCTTTCAGAGTAGGACTAGAACTTGTTTCTAAGAAACAGCCTAATATAGATGCTGTAGTCATATTATCGGAAGGGTACGAACCCTCTGAATTCCTAAGATACGACTGTGAAGTAGGTGTAGTAAATGGTACAAGACTTCTCCTAATAACAGCCTTGGCGGTACCCACGGTAGAAAGTCTTGGAAGAGCCGTAGTTTCTACGATATTAGCTGCGGCGGTGATGACTTCGTGTCTCGGCGGAATTATGGAGCGTACAACCAAACTCTCTAGTGCTCTGTCTATAGTGGGTGTTACCCCCTCGTTATCTAAGCTCTCAGCAGAGTTAGCTATATTGATGCCTATAATAGCGGTGGGCGCAGTTGCAGGCTATATTGTTGACGCGTTTTTTGGTAGAGCAGCTCTGCTCTCTTCGTTACTCTCGCTCATCATGTTAACAGGGTTGACAGCGTTAATGTTGAATGTGCGTATGCTTAGAGGAGGCGAACAATATATACCCGCGATGTCTACAACCGTAACGTCTCTTACCGTAAGAAAACCTGCTAAGATCTATAGCTGTATACGGGATATGGTTATGAAGGATGAGTTCTTTGAGGTCGTGGAAGATGAGTACCTAGATGTGGTTGGTGGGGGTTTGGCTCGCTTTAGAATGCTATACCGACTATCTGTAGGCATAGGTGTAGAGATGCAATGCTACATAGCGCGGCGAGGAAATGAGCTTACGATAACAGTAACTCCCGTAGCGTGGAGCTTAGAGGAGGTTAGTGCGCGCGAACTTAGGAGTGTGATAGGTATAGCCATGGCCAGGGTTCTCGGGGCGGTTAAGCTTTGTACTTTGAAGTGATTAGCGTAGCTCTTAAGCTCGTCAGTAGAAGTCGTACGCTTAGATACTCCGTCGTGACAAGTGCGCTGCTTGCGCTATTTACATTCACAATACTCGGTATAGCAAACTGGGTAACAGTCTTCTTACTGATAATATTAGAGAACCTAGCATTCATCTCATCAGTTTACATCGACAGACAGCTGTTGCTTTCAGCCATTGAAGGGCTTATACTCTGTGGAGCTACTAGAAAAGCCATGTACATCTTTAGACTTGTTTACTCCAAGGTTAATAAACTAGTACTTTCCACACTCTTCATCGTGTTGCTAACTATAGGTTTTGACCCTAAGCTCATCATGTACTGGGTAATCTCTTTAGCCATAGCGCCGCTAGAAGCATATGTAGTGGAGAGGAGAGTGTAGCTATGTGTAGCGAGATCGTCGTCTGGACCTACGACCTATGGAAGATATACAAAACCCCTTATGGCATGATATCGGCTTTGAGAGGTGTATCCTTCTCTGTCAGACGTGGTGAGATCGTCGGCATCCACGGACCTAGCGGTTCAGGCAAGACAACTCTCCTCAAGATCCTAGCGGGTCTAGAGAGGCCCGATAGAGGAGAAGTTATTGTGGATGGTTACGACCTAAACCAGCTTGACGAGAACGGACTTGCCATGCTCAGAAACACCATAGTAGGCTTAATACCTCAAGATTATGGCCTTATAGAAGAATTAACGGTCTATGAAAACATTGAACTTCCGTTGCTGCTGGCACGGGTACCTAAGGAGGAGAGACATAGTCGTGTAATCGAGCTTATAGAGTACATAGGTCTTAAGGGACGTGAGAAAGCCAGACCTAAGCAATTAAGTGGTGGTGAGAAGCAGCGTGTAGCTATAGCACGCGCACTTTCCAACACCCCATCGGTTCTCTTAGCTGATGAACCTACCGCGAATCTAGACCAAGAAAACGCGATTAAGGTTCTCGAACTGTTTAAGCAGGTGAATAGGGATTTCGGTACGACAATAATAATAGTGTCTCACGACCCGAAAGTTCTAGATTATGTAGACAGAAGCTTTGTCATAAGGAATGGCGTGCTTAGGGAGGTATCTCCCCAAGAAGCTTTAGGTAGTTCTTAAGCCTCTCTACGATGTCATCTCTCTGTTCTGGTGTCAGAGCATGTGCATATTGATTCAGCACAGCATCTACCCAATCAAGAGCCGCCAGCACGGCGTCATAAGGACACAGCCACTCACCAGCAGAATCCGTCAAAAGCTCCTCTTCCACGCATCTACGATGCATTTTAGTACCGCACACAGCACAGGCAACCATATCTTCATCCTTGTTTATAGGCCTCTTGCATATAGGACATAGCGTGGTGATTTGCGACATTATGTACCACCTTAGGTCACACGGTCCGTGAACTCATCATAGCTCAGACTACCCAGCGTCGATCATCCCACTTAACACTCTGAGTAGCGCACCTTAATCAAACTCCTTCATCCCTTCGGCTGGACCATACACCGAGTTCGCTGATCAGGTAATTAACTATAAAGCCCACGATCACTCCAAGGAGTATCGACACGGCCTCTGGTGCACCTGCGAGGTAATAGAGTGCTTGAGCAATAATGTACTGCGTAGTTATCGCCGGTACAACGGCTCCGTGGAATGCTACCAAGCGTTTGAGTACAGAGCCTCCTCTCCTGTCTTTAAAGGTCCATAGTTCGTGAAGTGTAAAGTTGAAGAGTGTAGATGTTTCGATGCCTACAAGGTTCCTCAGATAGAAGTGAGGCGTTAGTATCGTTGAGATGGTGGTGGCCAAGACGTTCACTACGTAGCCTAGGGCACCCACGGTTGCAAACTTAAATGGCCTCCAGCCCGACAGTTTAAGCACGTGGACTACGTACTCAAATATTGTTTTCAATCCCAGCTTGCTCCTGCCCTTCAACCTCTGTCTGAATATGTAGGGGACCTCGGCTACGCTTGCAGGACTGCACTTGACGAGGATTTCGAGAAGGATCTTGAATCCCAGCGGGTTGAGCTTCGAGCATCTGCTGAGAAGCGTTCTCTTAACCAGGAAGAAGCCGCTCATGGGGTCCCTGACACTCCTAGCCTCGAGGAGCATTATCCGCGCCAACAGCGTTGCTCCGCGCGAGATCAGGGTTCTTAGCAGGGACCATCCCTCGGTACCTCCCCCAGCAACATAACGTGAGGCTATCACGAGCTCGTGACCCTTCAACGCTGCTGAGAGTAGCCTAGGTATATACTCCGGGGGATGCTGGAGATCTGCATCCATAACCGTTAGGTACTCTCCTTTTGCAAACATGAACCCGTCTATTATAGCTGAAGACAGCCCTCTTCTACCAAATCTCCTGACCACAATTACGTTGAGATCCGTGTTGACACAGTGTCTTATAGCTGCCTCCCATGTAAGATCGGGGCTATTGTCGTCGATAAACAGCACCTCGAGAGAGCCCGTGGAACCCATGTTTAGACTACTCAATCTTTTGAGTAGCACCGGTATGTTCTCGCTCTCGTTGTATGTTGGTATGATCACCGACAATAGCACATACAGCCCCAGTAACGCTTGTCAATCATACGCTCTAAACTCTTTATGTAGGTTCATGCCTAGTAGAGTCTGTAGCTATCATCCTCGTGGAGGTACAGCTTAGCCCCGGGGAACATGCTCTTAACAAGCTTCAGAAGATCCTCTTCATTGTCGTGGACCTCGGCTATGCATCCCCCAACACTCTCTATATAGTCTAGGAAATCCAGTTTGACAAGGGGTGCGGGCCTGCGGTCGTTATTGCTCCTCATGAATATACGCCATATCTTAGACACATCGATGCCCACGGATCTAAGCTGTTCTACGGTGGCCTGGTGCAGTCTTCTAGGTCTACCGGTGATCAGAGCGATCCTTCCGCGGCTCATACGCTCCTTCAACAGTTCTAGGCCTACTCTGCGAGGTTTATCGAAGAGCAGCAGCTCTTCGGAGAGGAATACCTGCATGAAATCCGTGTTGAGCGTGCGCGAAAGTTCTTTAGCGTATCTAAGTCTCTCCCTAACATCCAAGATCACGCCATCTATGTCAAAGACGTATACGCGGAACATGAGAAGCCATCACCGGTCAAAGCCGGCTCGGCATCATCACTTGGTCAGAGGGGCGGGAGCACCGTACTCCTTGTAACCGCCCCGACCTTATATCTGTACACCTACACTTACTAGATACGGTTCATCAGGGTATAAGCTATGAGCCGCAGATGTACGTGGAATAGCGATAAGCTACTCAAGCTTTATTCAAAGCTAAGAGAAGTGTATAGACCCTCCGTGGAGGATTTCGTGGCTTGGAAACTGAGGTCGGAGAGGAAAACCCCATTCGAGATGCTCATAGGGATAGTGCTGAGTCAGAACACCTCTGATAAGAACGCGGTAGTAGCTATGGAGAGGCTGTACAACTTCATCGGGCAGCTGGATCCGGTTAAGGTGAGGAGCATAGATGCTGAGAAACTTGCCGAGGCGATTCGCCCCGCAGGAATGCATAGAAGGAGGGCGCAGCTGATCAAGGAGCTCGCTAAGTACGTAATCGCCCACCCCGACTGGCTGGAGAAACTCGAGCGTATGGATGTTGAGAATGCTAGACGCGAGCTCATGAAGATGCCAGGGGTGGGGCCTAAGACTGCCGACGTCTTCTTGCTAATGTATCTTAACAGAGCCACCTTCCCTGTGGATACCCACATAACTAGGGTAGCCATGCGTGTGGGGCTGGTCGAAAGAGGAGCTACATACGAGAAGATCAGGCAGACGTTCATGCGTCTCCTGCCTCCGGAACCGAAGATCCTGGCGGAGATGCACGTGCTCCTGATAACTCATGGAAGAAGCATCTGCAAGGCCTTGAAACCTCTATGCGATAGGTGCCCCGTCAGGGAGCTGTGCTGCACCACAAGTAGTTAAAACATGTTTTAACACTGCATGGCATGGATAAAAGTAAATTTGTTGCTTTAGGAGAAGAGGTATATGGAGGTTTTAACAAGTGGTGCATATAACATGAGCTTGATCAAGTCTATAAACAAGAGTAGTGGGTACGAGTTTCTTCTAGGAAACGAGGCGATTGCTCGCGGCGCTCTGGAAGCAGGTGTGGCTGTCGCTGCCGCTTACCCAGGCACCCCCTCAACAGAAATAGTCGAGTCTCTAGCTCAGGTGGCCAAACATGTAGGTATACACGTTGAGTGGAGTGTGAATGAGAAGGTGGCGCTTGAGGTTGCCTACTCCGCAGCTACAGCAGGCGCCCGTAGTCTCGCCGCAATGAAGCACGTGGGGCTGAACGTGGCGGCAGACCCCCTGTTCAGCAGTGCATACACGGGGGTTGAGGAGAGCTTGGTGATAGTGTCGGCCGACGACCCAGGTATGTGGAGTAGTCAGAATGAACAGGACAATAGGC
>QMWT01000044.1 GCA_003661775.1 Thermoprotei archaeon | reverse complement strand
CTCTTGAAATCGAGACCTAGCAGCTGAGCCACCGTTTTGGCGATCAAAGTCTTGGCTACCCCCGGTACGCCTTCAAGAAGTACGTGGCCTCCCGACAGCAGTGCAGCTATCATGAGCTCTATCTCACGCTTCTTACCGACTATCACTCGCGAGGCCTCTTCTACAATCCTCTCTACAGCCCCCCGAAAACCGCGTGCAAGCTTATCTAGTTGGCTATCAACTCCTTCCATCTAGGTTCCCCTACCGCTGATACAGCTTTGTCACTAGGTACAGCAGTACAAACATGCTCGTTAAGGCTAGAAAAAGCATTCTGGTGCCCACGTCGCTCTGCACTACAAAACTGCTTAGTACACGCAGTCCTATGAAGGGCGCTAGGAGGATTAGTATTGGCAACCTCTCGATTCCTGGAACAAAGAGGTACCTCCTACCACCTTCGTAAAACAAAACATACGTTCTATTATCCAAGACCTCGGCGAACATCTTAACGATGAATTCTCTGTAGGGGGACCCCATGTGCTCATTTATTATAACGCTGGAATCTCCCAATACATAAGCAGTTCCTCTACCTATGATGAGAGAGTACGCAACAACCCTCCCATCTGCGAAACATAGAGGAACGCCCTGCTCCGCATCAAGAGGAGTATAGTAGTTGACTACTATGGGCAGAGAACTCTTGTTCGATAATCTGCAGAAAGCCGTAGTTACCTCGCGTACTAGGTCTTGCTGCCTGATCCCCAGCCTCTCCATCAGGCTACGTGTGGAGGAAGTTTCGTCTAGGAGCACGAGCAAACCTCCTCTCTCGACCCACGAGGTTATCTCCTTAGCGTCCTCGGCCGAAAGAGGGTAATCGGGGCTGGCTAATATCAGAGCAGTGTGAAGAGGTGGATAGCTGTCTATCTCATCAACGCTCTTTATTATCCTCACTGCTACGCCCTGCATACGGCTCATCGTGAAGTAGAACGACGATACTCCACCCCGATCAAGGTTGTAGACCGATGGGGTTTGAGGATCGATAATCCCCAGCTTAATCCTTACATGCAGGGCTATCACCAGGAGCAGTATCATCGCTATAGCGATGAGCGTGCGTGTGGAGCTCAACCTACATCAGCTCTCCAACACCTTCCTTAGCTCCGGCACCTCATCAGGACTCCTCTTACCGTAAACTATTTTCTCGTACACCTCTGCAAAGAGTGCTAAAGCACCTCGACTAACTGCGACTAGCTCCCGCGGAGTACACCTTACACACGAATACCGTTCTCTCAAAAACAGGTAGAGTTTGCGAAGGGTTTTCTCGATACCTACGTAGGCATACCCTAATTCTCCCCATTTCTTCTCCTCCTCTTGCTGTTTACCGTAGACGACAGCTGTTCCCTTACCCGCACGCTCCACATGTATCGACGTCGATATCACTAACAGTATGTATACTGCGAAGAGTGTTGCCACAACCAAACCAAGTATGGATGTCAAGTCTGGCATAGCCTGTAGTTGAACGGCCTTTCTACTCTCAAAAGTCAGCACAGTAACTTCATGGGAAATATTTCCGAAAACCCTTTGAGGAGGTGGCGGAAGTGTATGAGGAAGTGGAACAAATCTTATGATCTCATCGATCCCGCTCACACCCTATCTCCGTAGAAACTCTACATCTACGCAACTAATACGCAGTTGAAACGCAGCAAGAACAGGAGCTATCAAGATCTACAGCTTTTTTAAATGGGCTGTTATCAGATTCAGTATTTCGCGCATCGACAAGAGTTTCACGAGTCCGCTCTCTTCTCCGGTAAGCCCATCTATAGCCACAATCCTTATTTGGTGCTCATTCTCGCGACATGAGAGAGCGTAGAGCGGGTAATACACGATATTTGTGTTAACTATCTTACCTTGAAGTGCTTCTACGAGCTCTGTTAATCTAGCTACGTTCGCTTTCAGAGGTATCACCACACCTTCAGATTCGGGAAGACCTAGTTTTACTTCAGCTCCTCTACTCTTAATCATATTAAGAGGGTTGGAGGACGACTCCAGCAAGCTGTACCTGAGCTCCACCAGGTCACCAAATATATCGACAAGAGATTTAGCCGCGAGCATATCGAGTATTGTCTTCAGCTTAACCTCGCTTACACCTGTGATTGTGGCCAGTTCACTGATCGAAATTGTTCCATGTTTAGCAAGATACCTCAGAACCTCGATACATTCCTCGGAGATATCGGAGAAGCTACCCATGCTCTCCTCGATATCTATTGAGCCATTGGATGCAACAAGCACATAGCCTGCAACACCATCGAACGCCAGTGCAACTTCCTCAAGCGTTATCTCCTCCTCGCCGTACCTCCTGATCGGCATCTCAAGCTCTATGACCACGAGAGGTATGTAGACGGCTGCATACCCTTCAGGTCTACAAACCCTTCTTCTAAAGAACCCTGGTTTTACCTTACTCCTTAAGATTTTGACTGCCTCCTGCTCTTCTACCATAGGCTGCACAAACAGTTCCCTGAATACGCCCCGTCTCCTCATCTCCTTCAACATTGCAAGATCCTTAGAGAAGTTTAGCACATCTATGTCAAAACTCCGAGCAAGAGAATATGCATCGGGCTCGATATCACCGAGGACTATGACTACGACTTTGTCCACGGGTAGTAACGTCTTGCGCGCTATGTATGCTTCGATAGAGTCCACAGTTAACTTGCCTTTATGGACCCATATCGCAATTCTAACATGTGCACGGGGCAGAGGCTCCTTCTCTGCAAGGATATCCACAACATGTTTTATCCCGGCTGCTCCCTCGATCACATAATGTCTTCGCGTGTTATACCCTTCTCTCTCCAGCATCCATGCTATCACGGCCACTATGTTGTCTAGATCCCTATCTCTAATACTCTCACTCTTCTTCTCGCTGCGCTCTGTCATACCCATAGCTTTGCTACTCACCTCTACACTTTCCACTAAGACCACACCGCTTTCCCCACTTTTATAAGGATTATATTTACCTGACGAGTAATCAAGTTTAACCCGGGAATAGGCGACAATATGCACTAACCTCGAGGTAACACTAGAGTTTTACCTACGAACGAGTTCTAAACAGCATACATCTTCTTAAGGAGTGGGGGGACGAGCAACGATGTTACAAGCACCAGCATTAGTGTAGACAAGTACACATCTGTAGGTATCAGCCTCTCTTCGTAGCTCAGTGTTGCAGCCACGAGCATAACCTCAGCCCTGGGAACCATTCCTAAACCTATGATCATGGCTTTCTGCTTGTCGAATCCCATGAGGCGCGCCGCTATATAACACCCCACTACCTTTGATAGAAATCCTAGCAGAAGCACTACACACAGTGTTAGCAGACTATGTAATCCCAACACTGCAACCTCCTCAATATCCAGCATAATACCTGCATACACAAAGAATAGAGGAGTGAACAACGTCACCAGTGGCGAGACCCTGCTCTCGATGACCCGCCCGATGTACCTGTAGCTCGAGATCCCTAGTCCGAGAGCGTATGCCAAGAGTATGGCGCTCAGCCTCATGTTGACAGCTATGTAGGATAGCCCCATAAGAATTATGAAAGCCACCACAACAGAGCCCTCACGCGGCTCTATCAACGTAGACAGCTTGTATATGAACCTCGATGCGAAGCCTATTCCTACGCTGACAGTGATCCAGAATACGAACGCTAAAATGCTTATGGAGGGTATTAGCAGAATGTCGATCTTGCCTAGAGCGAGACCCGTTAGAGTGCTCAAGAGTGCAAGCCCTAACACGTCGTCGACTACAGCAGCTCCAACAATAGCGTTTGCCTCACGTGTCCCCAACTTACCTATCTCCTCCAACGTCGAAACAGTGAGTCCCACGGATGTTGCTGAGAGTATCACGCCTAGCGCAAATGCTCCTTCGAGGCTTAGACCAAGGATCGGGGCTGCTCCCAATCCCGCTAATATAGCGCCTACAACACCGCCTACAGCGATTACACCCGCGGCTCTAAGACCTTTGAAGAACTCGCGCAGCGAACCTTCGAGCCCTGCATGAAAGAGGAGTGTTATCACGCCAAGCGTAGCAAAAGGAGTTACAGTAGGATGAGGTTCGAAACCCGCTGTCGAGAGCAGTATGCCCGCCACAACGTAGCCTACTACACGTGGCAGACCGATTCTCTTCATAAGCGTTGCAAGCACATGCGCAACCGCGAGCATTACCGCTATCTCGAACATCCAGGCATGTAGCTCTTCAGCAGGTACCTCCACTAATCTGCACCACCCATCCGTTAAGAGTCAGGTAGAGACACCCCTATTTTACGCAGTTCCCCTCATCAATACAGTCGTAGACGCTGTTCAATTCATAGCTGTAGGGCCCTCTTAAGTAATTCACAACTTCTCTACGTGCATGATAGCCCTCGAGCGCTTCAACAAGCCGCAGAACTTCGTCGAGTGTAGCTCTTCTACGGACCTTCTTCACAATTCTCTTCTTGCTATGATCGTGTTTTATTAAGTACCTCAAGGCTCTTTCAAGAAGCTTTCTCCCGTCGGAATTCAACCTCTCATACTTATCAAAGTACCTATGCCTCTCTATGATGAGTTTGCGCAGCACCGCCACCACGAATTTAAGATCCTCCTTCACAGCATTGCTACACCTACTCTCGTTATGTACACTTGAAATTTATACCCGAATTTTCAGCTGCTTTTAAGCATCACCTCATCGAGTATTAAATTAGGATAAACTCTGCTCTATGCAACGTACATCGTGAACGAAACAGGATTCTAACAATAGCCATAATTCTTGGCCCTAGCCTAAAGCCCGGCTCACTACTATCCTCTCATAAGGCATATTCTGAGAGTAATTAGGAAAACTCCATTGTGATTTGTTATATAGTTTCACGACTGCGTGCATCCCGTCTCCAACTTCACCAAAACATTACACTCCACGGCCCATGAAGACGCTCATTAATACTTTCTCTACAGGGATAACTTGCCTACATTGTATTGTTCTCATTCCTTACATCATCAAAAGGACTGTGGATCGTTTGTTTTAATTCTGAGCTTCCGCAACTTAGGTAGAGGTGATGAGGACCCGGTTCCTGACAAAATGATGAGGAGTTATTCCGCTGAAATCCACGGTGCTTCACAGCATAAGGCTTGCCACAGTAAAGTAGAACATTACTCCGATCACATCAACCACTGTTGTTATCAAGGGATTAGACATCACCGCAGGATCGATACCGAAACTGGTTGCTGCTAAGGGCAGAAGTGCCCCCATGAGATCTGCTACTAGGACAACTATTACGAGTGATAGTGCCACGGTGAGCGCAACCTCTAGGTCTAGAGATGTAACCAGCAGCGCTAATACGAAAGCTACGCTGCTAAGCGCCCCGCCGAGGAGCAGTGCTACAGAGAACTCCTTAGCTACTACTGCAAGAATATCCCGCCGCGTTACCTCGCCAAGAGCGAGTGCCCGCGTTATCAACGTAGCTGATTGACTACCTATATTCCCTCCCGTGTCGAGCAGCAAAGGTATGAAGGCCGCCAGTACAGCCGTCCGCGCTATAAGCCCCTCGTAGCTCTTTATAACACTCGCGGTTACGCTCTCGATGAGGTATATAACTATTAACCACATGAATCTCCTATAGAAAAGCGTTGATAGTCTAGCAGTCAAATACCTGAATCTAGGAAGTTTAGCTATGCCACCCAGCAGAAGTATATCTTCTGAATACTCAGCTACAAGAGCATCAACTACGTCATCCAGAGATACTACACCGAGGAACCTACCATCACTATCAACTACAGGCACCCTGCTAAGGTCGTGTCTAATCATTATCTTTGCAACCTCTTCACGGTCGACCATCGGGTCGACCGCTATGAAATCTCTTCTAACAACACTCTCCAGAGATGCGTTACGATCCTCTTTAAAAAGGTCAGGTACGGGGATGTAGCCTAGTAACCTGTTATGTTCATCAACTACGTAGATAACGTCGCGGATCTCAGCACGGCTCTTCTTCAATACTTCAACAGCCTCTCTCACTGTAATGTCCTTCCTCAACACAACGACGCTCGTTGTCATGATTCCTCCTGCCGATTCAGGTGGATACTGCAATAGTGGCTTGACTGCTTCGCGAAATTCCTTAGGTAAATATTCGAAAACCGTTCTCCTGACTTGAGGAGGCAACGACTGCAGCACATCAGCTGCATCATCCGGTGGAAGGAACGCTATGGCCTCTGCCAATCTCTTGGGCACTGCGACCCGGGCAGCTTCATCGATGATCTCCTGCGGTGCGTGGACAAGTAACTGACCTAGATAGTCAGGAGGTACTAGAATGTACAGCGAGCTCCTCTTCTCTTGAGGAAGCCTGATGAGCACCTCAAGGAAATCATTGGGGGTTAGGAACCTGACAAGCTCGCTTGTCATAGCAGGATAGCGCTCAAGAAACTCTACGTAGAGAGCATAAGCTTTGTTACTAGCCTCTAGCGTCACCTCCTCGACACCATCTACACACCTCAACGCTTCAACTACATTCTTGCACTCATCTCTGTACTCAACAATGAATAGCGAGCTTGCCCGTCCCTCCTCCGAATACGATAGACCGAAGAGGATGTTGCCACCGCTACTCGTGATAACTGATGCGATGTCCTTTAACAGGCCTGGTCTGTCTCTTCCCCTCACCAACACTGTTATGAACATTAATACCTACCCCTCGAACTAGGTAGCTTAGCGCATACTAGGTGTATAAAGGCATACCTTGAACCTGGAGAGGTGATGCCGAAATTGACTAACTATGCTGATACGGTAGAAGCAATGCTTCGCAGAACCGTGAACGCTATAGCCAGACTTTCGAAAGATAGAGGATGGTCCCCAGCGTTAACGTTATTGTTTCTCACGGTAGTGGACTTGCTTCACCGTCTTACATTATCGAGGTGCACAGGTTACGAGAACTGGAGCCTCTCGGAGCCCCTGCATGCAGAAGACTACACACCCTCCAAGATTGTCAGGAGGTACGTAAGGAGCTTAGCCAAGAAGTTCAAGAGCGGCGCCCTCCCCCGTAGCTTCAACGATAAGCAAATTAATAGAGCGAGGAGTCGGGCCATAAAACTCCTTGACGAGGTGTACGAGGTGCTGGATTCGCGTTTAGAGCATGTGCTTGATAAAGCTAGTAGAGTTTCGAGCTACGAAGATTTGACACAGTTTGTTGGGGAGCTTGAAACGCTGTGCGAGAGAGGGTTGGCTGAGGTAAATAAATTAAAGGAGCAAGCACCCAACCTCGTTAGCTTGGTCATATCGATACTGAGAATTAAGAAACCTAGCGAGAAAGCTGTTGTACGTGGTGAAATCCAGAGAGATCTAGACAGAGCTTCTGCATGTGTAGAAGCTTTTGCCCTCTCCGCACCTCTAGCGCGGGCCTATCTGAAGTTCCTCGAAAAAGCTATTCTTGAAGGCAAAGACTCCGAGAATATTACTGTGATCACCCCCAAGCTCGTTAAAATCGTAAACTGTGTGCTTAAGCGTTTAGAGAAAGTTTCGTCAGCAAGCAAGACCTCGACTTAGTTTTGCTGGGTCTACATCTACTCTATGCGCAATCACGTAGACGCACTCCCCTGATTCCAGTAAGTACTTCAGCACCTTAGCACCCTTGGCAATGTACCAACTACAGCTGCGGTAACCGCACCCCGTTACGGGCTTTACGTAAACATCGTATATATCCTGCATACACTCATCCTCAAAACAGTTCATCACTTCATCAGGATCCAGTTCAATATTGACAATCCTATTCTCGGGGGTTACTAGCACCACGTGCATCCACGTAGAGCGCTCCAGCTCAGGCACGTTTTTTGTAAGGACATTCAAAGCAGCGCACCTTCCCAATTACTACCACTTCTTACGGAACTAATACGCGTGCCCTCGTCCATCTTCGGATAGCGGTAGGTACATAACTACCTGAAAGACTGTGTCGTACAAACTTCTGAGAAAAGCTAAGTGCGGCTTGTAGATTATTAAAGGATTCGAACAGTTCTTCAAGCCCAGCAGCCTCGCCACAACTCTCGATGCAACTGGGTCTTCTATAACCATTGCCCCTTCTCCCATATCAGGTCTAGAAACTATTACTATGGGTAGCAGCAGCTCCTCAACCTCATCGCCACTAAGCCTCGCCGCGAGATCCCTCAGTTCGCTTTTTCTAAAGTAGTGCTTGGTACCATCAGCCAGGACTACGTGAGGGTACTCCTCAGATAGCAAATCTTTTAGTCGTTTACGCGATCTGGCGATGTGCTTGTTAACAATCTTAAGCTCCGCTATGAGTAGCCTTTCGACTTCTCGAAGTTCCTCCACGTTTTCAGCCACACTACCGACTATTCATAATAATTTAATTGCTTTTCTACTATCCTTTGTTGTGAACTCG
>QMWT01000043.1 GCA_003661775.1 Thermoprotei archaeon | reverse complement strand
GGATTTAGGGTTGCAAATCCATAGGGCTGGAGGTGTAGCAGTATATGGATTTGAGCTACCAGAGGAGGTTGGCTGCTGAGATACTGGGTGTGGGAGAGTCTAGGATAAGGTTTGACCCGAACGAGTTTGAGAGGGTTGAGGCAGCGGTTACTAGAGAGGACGTGAAGAGGCTCATCCATGAAGGAGTTATATACGTAGCGCCCCTCCATAGCAACAGCAGAGGAAGATGGAGAATAAGGCATGAGAAAAGGAAAAAAGGTAGGAGGAGGGGGCATGGCAAAAGAAAAGGTCGTGCTGGTGCAAGACAAGATCCTAAGCGTGCGTGGATGAATAGGATAAGGAAGATAAGGAGGTTCCTGAGGTGGTTAAGAGATCACGGCCTCATAGATAGGCGAACCTACCGAAGACTCTACATGATGGCGAAGGGAGGGGCGTTTGAAAGCTTGTCTGCTCTCAAGAGGTATATGAGAGATCATGGAATTCTTCCTGAAGGAGTAAGGTAGGTGGAGCAAAGATGGCTCACGGACCGCGTTATAAGGTACCTAGAAGAAGAAGACTTGAAGGGAAGACAGACTACCATAGACGGTACAAGATGGTGAGGAGCAATAAGGCGCGCTTGGTTATAAGGAAAACGAACAAGTACATAATAGCGCAGATAGTGTTTGCCTCGCCTATAGGTGATTTCACTGTTACAGCGGCGCATAGCAGGGAGCTTGTTAAGTACTTTGGATGGCAAGGAGGTACCAAGAATACTCCCGCAGCCTATCTCACTGGCTACCTAGTAGGATTGAGAGCTTTGAGAATAGGGATTAAGGAAGCAGTGGCGGATATAGGGCTTCATAGACCGGTGAAAGGAGCAAAAGTGTTTGCTGTTGTGAAGGGAGCACTGGATGCAGGGCTCGAGGCTCCGATAAATAAGGAAGTGATTCCAAGCGAAGATAGGATTCGGGGTGAGACTATTGCGAAGTATGCCGAACAGCTAGCCTCTACAGACCCAGAGAAGTTCCATAGGCAGTTCTCTGATATCCTGCGTAGAGGTCTCGATCCACGTGAGCTGCCTAAACACTTCGAGGAGGTTAAGAAGCGCATAGATGAAGTATACAGTAGAATTCCTCCTCTTGCTCCTAAAGAGGTAGCTGGGGTGTTAGGATGAGCAGAGCTAATTTGGAGGAGTGGGTTCCTCGGACGAAGCTTGGATGGATGGTGAAGCAAGGACAGATAACGTCTATACGCGAGATCTTCGAGAACAACCTTGTGATTAGAGAGCCGGAAATAGTTGACTATCTTCTCCCAGACCTTAAGCATGAAATTCTCGATGTAACGTTAGTTCAGAAAATGACAGACGCTGGAAGAGTTTCAAGATTCAGGGTTTTAGTAGCGGTGGGCAACGAGGACGGTTATGTAGGGCTTGGACTTGGAAAGGCTAGGCAGCTCAGGATAGCGATAGAGAAGGCTTTGATAGACGCAAAGCTCAACATAACACCAGTAAGGAGGGGGTGCGGAAGCTGGGAATGCAGTTGTGGCGAGCCCCACTCAATCCCCTTCGTTGTAAGAGGTGTTTCTGGCAGTGTTGAGATAGTGCTCAAACCGGCGCCCAGAGGTACAGGGCTTGTAGCAGGTGATGTGGCTAAGGTTGTGCTAAGGCTGGCCGGTGTACAAGATGTGTGGACCTGGAGCCGTGGTGAGACCAGAACAACCGTCAACTTCGCCAAAGCCGTGTTTGTCGCTCTTAGAAATACCAACAAGTTCGTGACTCCTCTCGACTGGGAGAAGAAGGTGTGATGCCATGGTGCTTTACGCAATTATTAGACTGCGTGGTGTGCCCGATACACCTTATGAAGTCCAGTACACGCTAAGACTGTTGAGGCTTGTCAGAAGGTTCCACTGTGTACTTTACCCGGACTCCCCTGCAATACGGGGGATGTTGCTCAAAGTTAAGGATTGGGTGACGTGGGGCGAGATAGATAGAGATGTGCTCATAGAGCTGCTAAAGAGAAGAGGAAGAGTCGTGGGGAACAAACCTTTAACTCTCGAGCTCTTCAATAAACTAGGATACTCATCGTTTGAGGAATTTGCAGATGCCCTTCTAAGCCACAAGGTTCTGTACCACAAGCTCGAGGATAAGGGCGTGAAGCCTGTGTTTAGACTTCATCCGCCACGAGGAGGTTTTAAAGGAAGTATAAAGAAGCCTTATGGTGCAGGTGGCGAGCTGGGTTATAGAGGTCCCGCAATAAATGAACTGCTCAGGAGGATGATCTAGCCATGGTGGTTCGGAGAGAGAAAAAGAGTAGGAAGATGCATGGGTATAGAACGCGTGGTTGGGGTAGCGTGGGGCAGCACAGAAAAAGTGGTTCTAAGGGTGGTGTAGGAGCTGCTGGGTTCCACAAGCATTACTGGTCTTGGGTCATCAAGTATTTCCCCGACTGGTTTGGTAAACATGGTTTTACACCTCGAGGACCTGAGCATACACCAGTGCATAGGGTCATAAACATAGGCAGGATAAATGAGCTTGTTGAGGATATGGTGAGGCGCGGCGAAGCCAAGAAGGAGAACGGGTTAATAGTAGTGGACGTCGCGTCTATGGGCTTCAGCAAGGTGCTGGGCGAGGGTAAGCTAAAGTACCCGATAAAGCTCATCACACTTTCCATAACTAAGAAAGCCGAGGAAAAGATCAAGGAAGCCGGAGGCGTGGTTGTAAAGCTGAAAGACGCTACTTGAACCTTTTTTAAGGCTTTCTCAGAAGCTCATCTTCAGAGTAGCTGGTGAATGTAATGGGCCTCTTAGAACTCTTCGCTGCCATAGGACGCTACCTTCCTTCGACTCCTAAGCCCAAGAGGAAAGTAAGTCTCTCTAGAAGACTGGTATACACGGGTATCGCTGTTGGCATATTCGTAGCTCTTGCCTCAACACCGCTCTACGGTATTGAAAAAGCGGGATTGGGTCTAGGGCCCTTCTCGCCGTTCCTAGCTATAGTATTCGCAATGCAGCAAGGAACTCTTGCGCAGCTAGGTATAGGCCCTATAGTGGATGCGGGCATCATACTCCAGATCTTGGTGGGTGCAAAGTTCCTCGATCTAGACCTCACAGATCCTGAAGATAGAAGGTTGTTTACACTCGCAGAGAAAGGCCTTGCCATGGTGATAGCGATAATAATGGCGCTAGGCTACGTAATTACCAACAGGATCTTCTGGCCTATCACAACCCCCCCGCTCTGGGTCAGGGTAGTGGTATTACTACAATTGATCTGGGGATTCATCCTCATACTCTTCATGGATGAGGCTATACAGAAGGGTTGGGGTATCGGTAGCGGAATAAGTCTCTTCATCCTTACTGGTGTTGCCCGGCGCGTGTTTACGGATATATTCAGTCCATTCACTGTTCCGGTAGGAGATGTGCAAGAACCTGTAGGCTTCATACCTTATGTAATCCAGAGATCTCTTAAAGGAGAGCCTCTACTCGAAGATATGCTGATCAGGTTCAGGGAACCCCTTAGAATGACAATGCCTAACCTCATAGGCTTCGTAACGACTATAACGCTCATCGGGGTGCTAGCCTATCTCCAAGCAGCGAAGATATACGTCCCCATCACTAGCAGTAGGTACCACGGTATCAGAAGCAGAGTACCTCTACAGCTCCTATACGTGTCTAACATCCCTGTACTGCTCTCATCGATACTGTTCTCTAACATAGCTGTGTTCTCAAGCATACTAGCCGCAAACCCGTCATTCAGTGGCATCGCGTCTACGCTGAACCACTACTTCAGGACTCCTCCAAACCTGTTTACGCTGATGTACGACCCGGGCAAGTTCGTGGTCTACACAATTACGTTCTTCGCATTCTCGATACTCTTCGGCTTTGCCTGGGTTGAGATAGGCGGACTAAGTCCAGAGGTGCAGGCCGAGCAACTGGTGAAGTCAGGATTGGAGATACCGGGTATGAGGCGCAACCCGAAGATCTTGACGCAGTACCTGGCACGCTACATATATCCGCTAGCTCTTCTGAGCACGCTTATAGTAGTTGTTATAGCGTTGATAGGAGACATATTCTTCACATACGGGTCAGGTGTAGGGTTGCTGCTTGGCGTAGGTATAGTCTACAACTACTACCGCATACTGGCATACGAACAGACTCTAGAGATGTACCCGACACTTAAGAGGTTCCTAGGTGAGTAACGGCTGTGGAGCTGAGAGCTGTAGGAGGTGTAGTTCACGCTGTTTTTATAGTGTTGATGTCTGCTCTTATGTACAGCGCCGCCATATTCTTCATGTCATCTTTTTTGAAGAGGTACAGGTTGCCTGAAGAGATAAAAAGCTTAGAGAAAGTTGGAAGAAAAGCGTTAATAAGCCGAAAGAAGAGGTTGATCGCTAGCATACGGCAGCGTAAGGTGCGTGGCAGGCTCACCAGAGTGATGATCTTCCAGTTCTTTGTGCCTATGGCTGCATTTCTGGCGGTCGCACTTACATCGATGCTCTTCGCTGAAGCCATACTATCCCGCAGTGCATGCCTCCTCCCGCCCCCGATACAGGTAGAGTCCGGAGAGCTCGGTTGTCTTACACCCACCGTCTGGATAATACTGTTTGTCTTCTTCCTCTTCTCCCCCATATACACTGCAGTGTTTCAAAGAGAGCTAGC
Organism: Thermoprotei archaeon; assembly: GCA_003661775.1. Classification (GTDB taxonomy): domain Archaea; phylum Thermoproteota; class Thermoprotei_A; order Sulfolobales; family Ignisphaeraceae; genus QMWT01. Next base: position 4,235 of record QMWT01000043.1, on the reverse strand, counting down.
CAGCATTGATGAGCATCAAGCTTAAAGGTTCCAGCACTGTAACTACCGCACTAGAGATAGCTGTGCATAGGTGGCGAACATGGTAAGACCTATGTACAGATCACGCTCTTTGAGAAGGATCTGGAGACGTACTCCAGGAGGTAGAACGGTTATCCACTATGAACGAAGGCGCAGGGGCGTGATGAGGTGCGGCCGCTGTGGAGCTCCTCTGGGAGGAGTACCGATCTCTGAAGACGAAAGGAGGTGGCTTCCTAAGACAAAGAAGCGTCCAGAGCGCATGTTCGGTGGAGTTCTCTGTCCCAGATGTTTGAAGGAGGTGCTTAAGGAGGCTGTGAGGAAGGGTTTGAGCCTGTGACGGATAATGATAGTGAAGAGAGGGCCTACCATAGTCGTCAGCGGGCCTCCCGGCAGCGGCAAGACTACTCTTGCGAGAATGTTGGCGGAGAGGCTGGGGCTGGAGCACTACTCTACGGGCAGAATCTTTAGAAGTATTGCGGAGGAGCTAGGCGTAGACCTGGTCGAGCTTAGTAGAATCGCCGAGAAGGATCCATCTATAGATAGAAGAGTGGATTCCAAAACCATCGAAGTTGCGCGTAGAGGCGGAGTCGTGATAGACAGCCACCTAGCAGCTTGGCTTGTCAAAGATCTGGCCGATGTTAGAATAGGTGTGGTAGCTCCGTTCAATGTCAGAGTGTTGAGGATTGCTGAGAGGGAGGGTAGGGGTTTCGAGGAGGTTGCACGTGAGACCCGCTTGAGAGAAGAGAGCGAAAAAAAGAGGTTCATGAAGTACTACGGAGTTGATATAAACGACATGACGGTGTTCGATGTTGTGATAAACACCGGTACGTTTGGACCAGAAGAAGTGTTGAGCGTGGCTTTGTACGTGGTTGAGCTTATACTCAAGAAGCAGAAGCGGGCAACCCTTTTAAGACCCTAAGGAGTTGTTGTGTAGGGTGTCGTCAATGCCTGCTATAGAAGTCGGGAGGATATGTGTTAAAACCACAGGTCGCGAAGCTGGGAGGAGGTGTGTTATAGTCGATATAATAGACGAGAACTTCGTGCTTGTAACAGGTCCTAAGAGTGTAAGTGGCGTTAAGAGGAGGAGGTGCAACATAAACCATCTGGAGCCTTTAGATAAAAAGATCGATATTCCCAAGGGAGCTTCGGACGAGGAGGTTGTGAAAGCGCTGGAAGCCGCCGGTCTAATAGAATTCATGAAGGAGAGAGTGAAGCTGAAGCCCACCCCAGCTCTCTTCGTCAAGAAGGTGTAGAGCCACAGCTTCAGAGCATTTTACTCTCGATAAATCAACTTCTTTCTCGAGGATGGAAGTTTTGAGCGACCTAGTTAAGGAAGGAGAGGAGTTCCTAAGAAAACTTGACGAACTTGGCAGAGTTAAACGTAGGTGGGTTAGCAAAGATGAGGAGGATACTGATCCCCGCTACGGCTACCCGCCCTATAGGAGGCCCATAGACCTCTACATAAGGAAGGGGCTGATAGTCATCGATAAGCCTCCCGGGCCTACTAGCCATGAGGTAGTTGCCTGGATAAAGAAGATGTTCGGGTTGGAGAAGGCGGGGCATGGAGGGACCCTAGAACCCGCCCACCCCTAGAGGAGGGGTGGTGGGTGGGGTCATCCCAAGGTAACGGGTGTGCTGCCGGTAGCTCTAGGTAGTGCGACCAAGCTCATAGGCTTGGTGATGCATTCGAGGAAAGAGTACGTAGCGCTTATGGAGCTTCACCGCGAGGTGGATCCGGAGAAAGTCACCGCGGTTCTCAAACAGTTTGTAGGCCGTATATACCAGAGGCCCCCGCTACGTTCATCGGTTAAACGCGCTCTTAGGATACGCGAGATCTACTACATTGAGCCCCTGGAGTTTCAGGACAGGTACGTCCTCTTTAGGGTTGGGTGCCAGTCGGGTACCTACATAAGAAAGCTCTGCCACGATGTAGGCCTCGTTCTGGGGGTTGAAGCGCATATGAGGGAGCTTCGAAGAACTGCTACTGGGCACTTCAGAGAAGAGAACGGTGTCTACACACTGCACGAAGTATCTGAGGCTCTCTACCTCTGGCGTAGATACCGTTATGAAGAGCTCCTCAGAAAGATCATGCAGCCGGCCGAGCTGATAGTGGCGAACCTGCCCAAGATCGTTATAAGAGATGGCGCTGTCGACGCTATTGCGCACGGTGCTCAGCTCGCAGTACCCGGGATCCTAAGGCTCCACGAAGGGATTAGCAAGGGCGAGAGGGTGGCGATGTTCACCCTCAAGGGTGAGCTCGTCGCGATCGGGCGCGCGGCTATGGACACCAACGAGATCTTGGAAAGTAAAAGAGGTGTCGCGGTAAGAATCGAGAGGGTGTTTATGGAGCCCGGAACGTACCCATCTATGTGGAAGAGGAGGAAGAGCTGTGAGTGATAGCGAGCACTACTACACATTCGGCAGGAGGAGAGAGCTATACTCGCTGATATCCGACTTCATTCGGGGAGTTAGCCTAGAGTTCGAGACCGCAGGTGGAGTTTTCTCGTATAAGCGCGTGGATCCAGGAACCAAGCTGCTGATAGAATACGCCGAGATCCCCGAGGAGGGTGTAGTACTTGATGTGGGCTGCGGCTACGGGGCTATAGGCATAGCTATAGCGAAGATAAATCCCCGGCTCAAGGTCTACATGGTTGACATAAACCGCGAAGCCGTAAAGCTGGCGAAGAGGAACGCCAAGAGAAACGGTGTTGAGGATAGAGTCGTGGTTCTGCACGGAGATCTCTACGAACCCGTCAAAAACATGAAGTTCAAAGCTATATACAGCAACCCCCCGCTTGCAGCAGGTATGAAGGTTGTCTCTAGGATAATCACGGAGGCGCTGGAGCACCTAGAGAAAGGCGGTACGCTGCAGGTAGTTGTGAGGAAAGGAGCAGAAAGAGTCAAGAACTTGATGAGAGAGACTTTTGGAAATGTAGAGCTGCTCGCGGCCAAACGGGGATACAGAGTATTCCTCTCACGCTTAGAAAGCTAAGCAGTTCGCCTGAATAACGCAAGCATTATAAGAGGTCTGTATTAAGTTATTCAAGGCGCCGGGGTGCCCGAGCGGACTAAGGGGCCGGCCTTGAGAGCCGGTGGGGCTCGTGCCCCGCGCGGGTTCGAATCCCGCCCCCGGCGCCATTCTTTTACAATCTCCTCCACGGGCCCAATGTACTCGTCGTAGTGGTAGAGATAGTACCTATTCTTAATCCGCTTGATACGCCAAGGACTAGGCAAGTTACCCCCTCTAAATACTCTGATGGAGCGGGGATAATACTTTCCCCTTCCCCAGCAAGGTGTATTTGTTGAGGGGTAACTTCGGGGGTAACCAAACAAAGAGAAGAGAACAGCTTTATCAAAGTGACTAGCATTGTAATAGATGCCCGGAGGTACTTGTAGCTTAAAGTAGGGGAGATCTACACATAGATGTATACAAGTTCATCGGAATGAAGACTCGGTGTATCGTGAAGTACCACTAGTTCTTGGTGAGTAGAGTAGAAGATGCCTTCCACTCCAAGCTAGCCCGAGAAATCATGGAGAGGATTAAGGTAGAGGTAAAGAACCTAGAACTCATGGGCAGGATAACCGAGAAGGTACTTGAAAACTTCATCGGAGACCCGGATATAGAGATAGCGAGGAATCAACACATCATAGACTAAGAAGAGTACGTTAAGATACCAGACAACGTAAAGGAGCAGCTAGTCTACAAGTACAGATGGAGGTATAGCCAACGCATCCCACCTACTAGCCAAGCAACTGTCTACTCAGTAGACAGTCCACATAGAGAACCACCTAGAACACCACCATCGACCACCAAGAGAAGTGTCTACTTAATAGACACTATCCACTCTACCATAGCCAGGAGAACAATTAGGTTTGAGGAGCCTTTTCTTGCACGGATTTTTAAACTTGTGCAAGTTTTAGATTCATGACTTATGCAACAACCTTATCATGGTTTAGCTCCATCGTTAGCTAGATTCAAAGTGTTTATTGCTACCGATTAGAGCTACTACGCTATGGATATGGAGATAGCGTTGCCAAGTATGAAGATTAGCGATCTTTACGTAGGTAGCCATTGATTTGGTGAGGTGTTTCTCTAGGTGGTTTGACTGTATAGCGGCTTAGGGGATTACTCTTAGCTGTGGAACTCGTTTAAAGTCTTCATCTAATGTAGCTATTGTGTCTATGCCGTAGGTTCTGCACGTAGCTGCTATCAATGC
>QMWT01000042.1 GCA_003661775.1 Thermoprotei archaeon | reverse complement strand
CTCTATAAACAGCGCGCAAAACAGCTAAAGCAGTTAGCCGAAGTCATTATAAAGAAATATAGTGGAAAAATACCCGACAAATGGGAAGATCTTGTAGCCCTCCCCGGTGTAGGTATCTACTTGGCAGGCGCAGTTCTCAGTCTTGGCTATGGTAAGAAGGCTCCGGTACTCGACTCCAATGTTATAAGGCTCTTGTCCCGGCTGACGGGCATAAAGGCGAAGAGGCACGAGGACTATCTTAAGCTTCTATGGGAGCTTATTCCAGACAAAGAACATGACTACTTCAACTACGGTCTGATAGATTTAGGTGCGCTTGTATGTCACTATAAGCAGTCCCGCTGTGGGAGTTGCCCATTAAAGGATTTCTGTGTACAGTACTTAAAGGATATAGGTAAGAATAGTATAGCAGAGCGCCTTGAGAGGATATACAAGGAGTTAACCTATAGGGCGCGGAAGCTCTTCTAGCATTGCTTTCATAAATAGATAGTTCTCAAGGTATTGAAAATCATAAATCAGCAAGTTGCATTAATTTATTATGATAGAAGAGGTGTGTGTATGACTGCAACTGTATACATATACCCATCGCTCACAAGAGAATGGGAAGACTTTACAGATATTCACCAGAGGGCACGTAAAAGAGCTGAAGAGGCCTTAAGACAGTACTCAGATCTTCTCAAGGGTATAGTTGAGGAAGTGCCGCCACTTATAATTGCCGGGGGTCTAGGATCTGGGAAGACACAGCTCCTCTATCACCTCTTTAAATATTCTTGGCGCGACCTTAAGATTCCTGCACTATTTGTTAATTTAAGAACAGTACTATCTCTAATTAGGCGATACATGGGAGTGAAAGGACGTACAGAGAGGCTCACACCTATGGACTTCATAAGTATTCTACTAAAGTTAGCATTAAAGAGGGTCGAGCTCATAAGGGACAACTTCGTTAGAGGCGATCTCAAGTTAAGTGACCTATGGCTACCTGAGATAACTGGACAGCCAGCTAATACACCTCCTAGTAAGCTGTTTGAGAAGATAGGTGTAGCACCTAACGAGGCCTACGACCTAGTCAATAAGACCTTGGAGCGTAAGCGGGGGGTAGTGCTACTGATAGACGAAGTGGAAATGGCCTACAAGGAGCTGAAAGACCTCATAGAAGGCGGTTTCAGAGACCTTATAGACATTATAGGGCGGGGCACCATGGGCGTATATACCGTAATGGCCGTGAGTTATCTCTCATACTATGAGCTCTTCTTATCGGAGTTCACGGGAGACGTAGCGTTCGCCCGTAGGATCAGAATAGTTCAACTACCGCCCATAGGCCCAGACGTTCTTTGCGAGAAGTTAAAGCCCCACAACATGGGGGACAAATCGAACACTTTCTGGTGGTTTACAAGGGGTAGGCTAGGATGGGTCACGAGTCTGAAGGACGTTGTACTAGTGGACGACACATCGGTTGGGTCACTCCTTGAGTGGGTCGACGCCCCCCAGCTTAGAACGCCTCTTGCTGAGAACCTACCTGTCCTCGACGTTGATGAACTACTTAGGTTAGAAGATAAGTACTGCCGGGGTAACGATGAGTGTAATGCAGCATTAAGGTTCTTTATACTCAATATAAGACCTCTTAAGGTAGAGGATCTGCCAAGTTTTGTAAAGACCCATCTAGATGAGCTAAGTGCATCACTGATTCATTGCAGTGACCTAGTCAGTGTAGCTGAAGCTGTTGATGTCTTCACAAGTGACATTAAGGAGTTCTGTGATAGAGAGGGGATAGTGCTTGAGAGCGAGGATCTGGAACTTGTAAGACGAGCCCTTAATGAGATCCTCTCAGCGCTAGCGTTAAGGTCGGGAAAGGATAAACTCGTCTGTTTGGGTGCTCCCAGCATTTTCTTACTTAATGATAAAGTGTACAATTATGTTGACTCTATAATTGATATTCTAATGACGTATATAGCAGAGAACTACGGTACCAGTGAAAGAGTCAAGACCGTGACTGAGGCCCTTTACCTAGTGTACTCCCTGGCACTTAGCAGGGAAAGATGGAAAGAGCCCAGGACGTTTCACGAGGTCAAAGAACTGTTTGAGAGGCATGTTGGGCAGAACTATGTAATGGTAGGTTCCTGGGTTCTTAGGAAACTCATTCCCATGTACCTCAGTAACCCGATAATATCTAAGGAGCCTGGGATGACCATAGAGAAGTTAGAGCAAAACCTGCGCTCATATTTACTGTCCCACGCTGAACATGAAATAGTTGACGCCATTACGAGCATCTCCGAGTACATAACACAGCGGAGAGAAGAGGCACTAGTATACATAGTACCATTGCCGAGGCCGCACTACATAAACGGCCAAGTCAGAGAGAAGGCATACAGTATAGTTAAGGAGCTCATACAGAGGCATATATACGATATAAAATATGGCTCTTTACACCTCATGGTATTCTTTGCAGGGGGTGACACGGCCTCTATCCAATACGTCAGAGATAAGCTTAGAAGGGAGGATACCCTGTTGGATCTCCTCATAGAGCGGACTAAACGTATATCGCTAGAACAGATACTGGGGGAGCGGCTATCAGATTTTGTAAAGTCATTGTTCGTCCTATTGATCAGCGAGATGAGTCAGACATATGGTGCTACGATAGAGGGCATTATAAATACGTTGAAACCCGACCAGAGGCGGCGGGTTGAATACTTTAAGACAACTCTAGTTACATGGCTTGACGACTCTATAGAGAGGCTTAGGCGGGAAAGGGAGTCATCGCTGAGGATAAACGAGCTTTACTCCTTAAGCGGGGATCTCATGGATGATATTAGCGTACTGGATTACGTAGTAAAGAGAACTGGGAAGTTCAGACCCCATATGAGGGCACACGCGGCTTTCTTCACTATGATCGGTGTGCGTGACCCGCTCGACAAGATGCAGCTTAGCCTATCTCCTGGCGGTCTAATCAAGGCAAAGGCACTCCCATCCATATACCAAGAGTTCTCGCGTAGGAGCAGTAGATGTAAATCTATTACAAGATTGTTGAGTATGCCTGTAATATCTGACATTGTGAGGGTAGCGCTTGAGGACAAGAAAGACCTACCTCTGGAGGACGCCCTAAAGATCCTAGAGGAGGAAGAGCTCCCACTATTCAATGACTTCGTAGAAATTCTCGAAAAGTCAGTAGGTATCAGGTATAGCGACCACAGTACCGCTATCAGGCTACTCTATAGGGTACTACTCCTTAATATGCTACTTAGTTTGCGTAAGGACGATGTAGTAGCCCTATTGTTAGAGAAGGCTTCTACTGTCAAAGAGATAGGTCATAGACTGAAAGAACTACTTGAAGACATCGAGAGAATTTCGAATGATATATGTAGAGGGCTTCCACTATGCATAAAGATAACAGTCAGACCGAGGGACAGGTCACACACCTTAGAGGACGAGATAAGGGACATTCTCTCTGCTCTTGACATTGTTGAGAAGTGGGCAGAGGATCTAAAGTCAGGTAGGGACATCGGCTATGACAGGTTCCTCTCACTAGCATATATGGCCGTATTTGGGCTACCTGAGGAGAAAGAATGGCTTCTAGCACAAATACAAGAAGAATTAAGGAAGTGGTATGAGGGTCTACACGATAAAGTGCATGAGCAGCTTTCGTCTCTGCAACAGAAATTACGTCAACTTCCTATGGGGGTAGGGAGCAGGAGGAGAACCATAGATATAGTTATAGGCTCGTTGAAAGACCTGGATAATGCTAACCGTAGGATATCCGAGATATTAAATGAAGTAGATACTGTAGTGAGAGAGTATGATGAGGCCTTGAAGGAAATCGAGGAGGTCAAGGGGAGTCTTCAAGCTATGCTTGAAAACGCTCTTGAGAAGATCAATAGACTAGGACGTGAGGTGTAACATGATGGCCGTATCTGACTTAGAGGAGGGCTACGTAAGACCCCTTATTAGAGAGGTAATAAACAATTATAGAGAGGTAGGGAGAGAGCTCCAGGAGCTTAGTAAATCTGCTGGAGAACTCCTGGAGCGTATCAATAGACTAGTGCAGATAATAGAAAGTTCCCGACACCAACTAAGAGAGATAATGCCCGACATCACTTCAAAAGCTGGCGAACTAAAGGATAAAATAAGTGCAACGCTAGACAAGATCAACAAGATAAAAACAGAAGATCCAGACTCAACGAGAGATGTTATTGAGGATCTCAAGGCCGATATCATTGAAGCCTTAAAGTTTATAGAAGAGTTGGAGAAGCTGTTAAGGAGGCCAATACGCCTATACATAGCGTCAAAGATCTCTGAATATGTGGGGCTTGATCAAGAAGAGGTCTTAAAGGTGCTTGAAGGGTTTAGCGAAGAAGAGATATTAGATCTGAAATCTAAGGTCGAGAGGTTCGTTACGGTAGTCGTCGCCGATAGGTACTCTGGACTCAAAGATAGAGTAAGGGCGGTGTTCTCATCGGAAGCCCTACAAGTCAGCCTCAACAAAGACACTGTAAAAGAGATAACCGAGTATGCTTATAACACCTACGAGCTATTAGCTAACTGTAAAGATGAGTGTGGGCTCCTAGGGACGGACATCGCTATAATGTTCCTTTCACGTGTGAACAACCATCAAGCCTTATCAAGACTAAGGAGCTATAGCCGTGAAATTGTCGGGCAGATCAGCTCCTTAACAGAGGGGATAAGTAAGCTATCTGAGGTAACCGGTGATAGAAAAGAGGAGCTCCTAGGGAAGCTTTCGGAGTTAACCAGAGAGGATGTATTTGCACGTTTGGACGACATAGTAAATAGACTTAGAACTGTTGTTAACGGGATTAATAGCTTCATAAGGTTATGGGAGAACCAGCAGAAACTAAGCAGCCTTGTAGAGCAAGTAAAGGAGGAATATAGGCGTGTAGAACTCTCTCTTATGAGTTATTACAGGAAAGAGTATGAGCGTTACTTAAATGAACTAAGTAAACTTGGAGAGCTATGTTCAGAAGAGGTGTCTAAGGGCATAGGAGATATATTGATATGCACATACAGGGGTTCTTGCAGTTTCAGGTGTCCAGAGGACATCAGCTCTACGCTAGTAGATAGGCTTCGGAGTTCAATAGATAGGCTCTTAGAGGTGTTGCACGGAAACAGTGTAATAGTAGATAAGTTCTGCAAAGGGCCTTCGGCCTTAGAGCTCGGCAAGCGCCTAGAAAAGCTACGGGATAACCTTGAGGGGATATCGAGAGATCCCAGCAGAGTACTCGAATATCACAGGTATATTGTAGAGGCAAACAACATCTTTGGCAATGTCCTCACCTGCATAGGGCACGGTCGTACTACAGAAGGTTTGGAGATAGACATCACAGAGCTGGACTCTGAAATGGTTAAAGCATTGATAGACGTTCTAAAGACCTTCGGGAAGAAGCTGGTACTACGGGCTGCGTAGGTATGAATCACCAACTTAGCGAACTTTACCTAGCTACGCTAGCTTACCACCCTCTCGCACCACTAGTTTTATCTCGAAATATCGACTTGTTACCACATCAGTTAGCGGCTCTGTACGGCGAGCACGACCGAACACATAAGTGTCCATCACCTATACCCCACAGAGTAGCGGGTCTTCTCCGAGCCGGTTTTCCCGTAAATGCCTTAATAGCCGACGAGACAGGGCTCGGTAAGACCATAATTACAGGTTTTTTCATACTCTCATTAATGTTGAGGGGTATAGCACGGAACATAGCTATAGTAGTACCCAAAGCGGTTGTAGGGCAGTGGCAAGACGAGCTACTCTACAAGTTTGGGATATACTTCAAGATTGTTGAACATGGTAGTGAATTTTTAGATCTCATTGACGAGCTGAAACACGGTAAGGAGCTAAGGTTCATAACATCAATAGATCTCATCAAAGGACGGTATGGTCAGGAATTTGCCTCAGCTCTTCAAGAAGGCGGTTTAGACCTCACAGTTATTGATGAAGCCCACCACATTATTACACGTAAGGAAACCCTTAGGGCTAAGATAGCCTTAAACCTAGCGAGAAAATCCAAAGCACTAATACTGATGTCGGCTACACCATTCCGTGGGTACTATGAAGCTGAGTACAAGAGGATAATAGAGTTATTAAATCCGGGGTTCATATACGTAAGGAGGTTCAAAGATCAAGTAAGAGGAGCTGACGGCAGACCCCTGTTCCCTAAACGCATTAGCTATACTGTGGACATTAGACCTGACCCACAGTGGTTCCAGGTATACACGAGGCTTAAGAACCTCATAGAGGCAGCACCCCTGCCGCAACTGACAAGGCTGGTGCTCTTGAAGCGCTTATCTTCGAGCTTCTATGCCCTATACGCTACCTTAAAGAAGCTCCAACCCCCGAAAGCTGAAGACCCCTTCTCGGAGGAGACTGATGATGTCAGTGGCGTAGAACCCGACATGAGAGAGGATATCTATAAGTATGCTAAAACATCAGTACATGCACTCCAAGTAGCATTGGACGTGGTACGCACTTTCATCAACAGAAAAAAACCTACACTGAAGGAGGTAGAGTTCCTAAGGCTGTTACAGCCGTTAGTAAGGAGGAGCAAAGTTGTTGTTTTCACAGAGTACAGAACGACCCTAGAGAGACTGAAAGAGTTGCTCATGGAAGTCGGCATAAAATTCGTATTCGTCCATGGCGGTATGAGTTTGAGGGAGAAACGGCATGCGATAACAACCTTCTGGAACGATGCAAAAGTAAGGGTCTTCCTAGCTACTGATGCCGCTGGTGAAGGAATAAACCTCCAGATAGCCTCTTACCAGATTAACTATGACCTCCCCTGGTCCCCGTTAAAGCTTGAGCAACGGTTTGGCAGGATACACAGGTATGGACAGAGACATACAACACATGTCTATAACTTAGCAGTAAGGGGCACTATAGATAATCACATACTTAGTAGGATAATGAGGAAACTAGACAATGTCGCTAAGCTGCTGGGAGACTGGATCTACGACTATATTGGTATCGCCATAAGGCCGGACGAAGTACGTAAACTAGTGGTTGAAGGTAGTGACGTAATTGATGAAGGAACTATTATTAGGAGGTTCAAGATACTTCGAAGTGAAGCGCATAACCCCAAGTTCGATAGTAGTCTGGTCAACGAATTACTGTTAAGGTTGAAGAACTACGTGGATAGGTATCTGCGCAACACAGGGAATGGACACATAAACGTATTGGAGGTGTTAAGGACTGCAAGACTAGTGACACAACGTCTTAATGGTGGCCAAGGAGGAACCGTAGATACTACAGATGGTATTATAGTAGCAGTTTATAGATTACATAACCATATAGCCGCACTACACTTCCTAGAGAAGAAAGGTAATAGGTTCCTCGACCCTATCAACGGCGTATATGTAGACCACAATGAGGCAATACAGTATCTGTCTGAACGTGTTAGGGAGCTGGCCCACTTCTACGGTTTTAAAGGTGGTGATGTCCGGGTCTATAGTATATGACCTCGGGGCTCAAGCATGGCCGGGATAGATGAGAGGAAGGTGCTAACCAAGCTTGTGGAGTACCTAAGAGAATCATTATCATACGAGATATGGCACTGGAAAAACTACGTATTGAGGGCAAAAGAGCTATTTCCAAGACGGCCAGAGATAGACCTAATAATCTGTCGTAAAGAAAAAGATGCTAAAGTACCGCCGCTGTTCGCAGCCGAAGTCAAGTACATACGTTCCACCAAGACTGGCCGCGTCAGCCCTAGCTATTACTCGGGATTGGATGAAGCTCTTGCGCTTCTCATACTAGGTTTTGACAAGGTAATGCTTATACATCTAGTAGAAGAGAAAGTGCTATCAATGGTCTTTCTAGACTATGCGAAGCTCTTATCAGGTACGATAAAAAGTCTGAAACTGCCATTGGGGTACCGTGTATACGCGCTCACGTTGTCCGGCGACCTTTACATCTATAGAACTATAAGATTGGGAACAGGAAACACATATAACCTAGAGGATCTATGGGTCACACCCCCGCCAAACCCTTTACTTAAGGGCAATAGCAGTTTGGGCGAGATCGTTAGAAGGAACCGTAGAGCGCTCGTCAATACGTTAGGAATAAAGGACGTACACCCCTATTAAAAACAATACGAAGTATGAAGCGGCTATAGGTTCATAAAGAGTACAATGAGTGAGCCTAAGCATGTCATATCCGTCGAGACCCCAGACGGCCCGTATAAGTACATATCAAGGTTATTTATGCGGTGAGCGCCCCGTAAGATGGATGTCAATGCTATACTTTCGACGTATAAAGATGAGATACAAAGAGAGGCCGACATCAGGCTATCCTCTGAGGGAGGTTGTTTCTGGTTGCTTATGTAATACTAGGTAAGCTAAGGGACACCAATCTAAGAAAAATAGCTGAAGGTGCAGGTGTTAAGATCCCGCCTCCAAGATCCCTTAAGTGGTTCATAGATCTCTTCTCGGTTCTCGGCCTAGACCCCGTAAAGAGTATAACGTTTGGGGAGTTTAAAGAGAGATTGGTATCTGCGGTCACCGAGGACAGCCTTCTTAGGAAGTTGCTGGCAATAATATGCGGGGATAAGGAAATGTACATAAGTTATAGAAGGCTGGCAAAGACGAAAATAGTTAAGCTCGTAGAAGGTCTCACAGGTTACAGAGGGGTATTGTCTCAAACTTTTACACTTTTACCATAAGTATTAAGAGACTTCCTTTTCCATATGGGGTTCATTAGGAAAGTTATTAGAAGATGCCGCGTCGAATACGAGTTTACCGAAGAATTCGATGAGTTTCCGCAAAGTCTTACTATCACAAATATTTGCTAGAACTGTAATTCCCAAAGCTTATAGTACTTTCTATGTAACTTCCTCTCTGCCCATTGTTTAGCAGCATTGACTATCTCGGCTGGTATCCTGTCCAAGTCTACGGGCTTAGCAAGCTCAAGAACGCAGTCAATACCGTGTTTTACGCATTTGAAGTATATACTTAGCGCGAAGGCTAGTTCAAGACCACGGCTAGGAAAGATGAAGTATACGTAG
>QMWT01000041.1 GCA_003661775.1 Thermoprotei archaeon | reverse complement strand
TTACCTATCTTCGGGTATCTTATCTTGGGTTTTGCAAACCCGGATAACGCCTCATATTTGTGAATAGTTGTGCTAACAAGCCAGTCAACAATGAAAACCTCTAACAAGTCCCGTATTAGTTCATCGTCGAGAGATAGAGGTGTATTAGTATCTCTAAAGTATTTCATCAACGCGAGAGTTCCAACAGCTGAGTACTCGACCCACGGACTGTTAGGATATACTAAGCCTAAGTCTTTGTTTATTAAGAGAAAACCTGATGTTTCCAAGACTATGGGTTTACCTAGATAAAGATTTCCAATTCCAAGAATACATAGAATCAGTATGATTGTTAGCACTATGTATACGAATTCTATAGGAATATTGAGTATAGACGCAGTTCTTTCGACTAGGGCATGTAGAGGAAGAGTAATCATGTTAATTACGAGAGCAACAACAATAGATGTAACTAAGATGGTGAGAAGTCCTATATGACGCTCATACAATCTATGAAAACGTTCGTCAACATCTATTAAAACATCTTTCGGATGCGAAACCATCTCGGATCACTAAGCCATTATTAAACATTAGGACTACAAATCCTATACTAAATAAATCAACTTACTTCGAAATCTCCTTGTATATAATCCACATCAGGAAAGCGCTAGAAAGTCCGAAACTGATACTCGTTAACGAACTCAGTACCGCGTAAAGACCGTAGAGATCGGGTGTTATTGTAGAAGAGTGATATAACAACGTGAGGGGTATGATTGTTCCTGTTATTATCATAGCTAAAAGGCATAGTAACGTCGGTAACTTCTGTTTGTATGTATAGGAATCGTATTTGTTGATGGCATATCTTACCCTATCGTTAATATGCTTCATCCGAAACAAGTAATCAAAGAATTCTTTATAAAAAGAAGGCCTGGTTCCATACCTATGTATTAGCTCTCTGAAGTCGGTGTCTAAGGAAAGCTTTTGCTGTGTGATTTTCTCGAGTTCTTTCATAGATCTAAGAAGGGTTCTTGAGAACTTTTTGTATACCTCGCTTAGATGTCCGAAAACAGGATTAAGTTCATATAAGTAGATCTTAGCGATAGTCTCGAGGAAGACATCGAATTTCCTAAACCATTCTAGTAGAATTCTAGTAGATCCCTTCTGTTGTCAGGGAAGCCAGCCTTAACAAACGATTCCAGATTTACGAGTATACCGTGCTCTAGCTGATAGTCTCCTGGTGGTGCTGGAAACTCACGATAGATAGCATTAACGAGATTATTTAAGGCATGTTCCGTTCCCAAATAGAGGGCTGGTAATACAAACTCTTCATCGTTTTGCGAACATTCTTTTCTTCTTCGAATGATTTCTTAAACGATTCCTTAACCTCATCAACATAGGGTTTCAATACCTCATACGGTGTGATGTTCCAGTTTTCCTTCATTAGTATTTCATATCTAACGGCTGGAGGTACCCATTCAGGAATTAGTGGGTCTCGAAGCATGCTCCACTCCAAGATGGTTCTATCTAACTTTTGGAGCATTGCATTAATCTTTTCACGATAGTAATCTCGACGTTGCCTAAGATAGATAATGTAAGCAGAGATGAATACAAAGATAATCGAGAGAATAGTGGTTGCTATGTTAGCGAATGTGCTCAGATATGTAAGGTTCATCAGTTGTACCCAATGTTAGTGTAGAGGGTTTCGCTTATCACTTAGAGACTCGAGTAACAGTATCTACATAACATAATCGATCGTTACATAATTGTTTCGTGGTTGAGTATTGGTTGTGTAGATTCCGAAGTCAGTCGGTAAATATGTAATTGTTGATAAGGGTAGAAGAGAAAGCGTTGAAAACACTATGTACTAGCTCTTAACGTTTAGAAACCTACTTGGAATTCGTTAGTAGGAGGTACGGAGCTGTGCCTAGTCATGATGTTCATAGGTTGTTAGCTTCTAGATATCTCGGGCTTTCAGAGGATGTTGTGAGAGTGATTGATAGGGTTGTCGATCTTGGTCCTGTACACGATGTTGGTAGGAGGATGCCTAGGGATGCGCCGAAGTATCTCGATATTCTTGAGTCTGGCGATGTTGGGAAGCTCATTGTTTTAGAGCGTAGGAAGAGTGTTGCTGAGATCCTCGAGAGGTATCTCAGCTCCGAAGCCCATGTCAAGGCCTTCTATTTCCATCATGCACTCGATATGCTGGCGCTCAGACTTGCCTCGGTGCTGATCCTAGAGCTCGACGTAGAGAAGATGTGTTGTAGCATAGCTGAGGGTGCTGTATTAGATCTGTATCCCATAGAGAAGAACTTGGTTGAGATGAAGATCTTTGTTCCGATTCGTCTTGAAGATCTTGAGGAAGAGCTGAAGAATGCTTTGACAAACTCTCGCCTTGATAGACTGCTCATAAAGTGGGTGAAGAACAACATCGTTCCAAATCTAACCAGATATCAATCGCTTGACTACATCAAAACAAGGTACATTGAGAAGATGCAGAAAATTGTCAAAGCAGATGCTAGATATGAAACAGGTCTGAGTCTCGGTATTGTTGCTATGTATCTAAGACATCGTGAAGAGTTCAAAAGAATGGAAAATCTGCTGGATAGACTGTTAGGGAGAAAGGAAGCTACTTCAGAACATCTAGAAGATCTCTGGTAAAGATGCACAAGCTTGATGTGTCAACACATTTTGATTATTATACAATACCTAGCATTAACTTAACACGCTCTTTAAACATTGATTTGTGTTTCTCGAAGAATCCTTCGGGTTCAACTATGCGGTGATTTGTTGATATGTACTTCATTGGTAGCTCTAGAGGCTCCACATCTTCTTACTCCAATTAAATACTGACTTCTTCTCTGTGCAGTATGTGAGAAATTTCTTTAGGAGTGAGCTAGCAGGCTCTTTGCTTATCGCGTATGCATTACCTACTACGATTAGCTTGCGCTTAGCTCTGGTCAGTGCTACGTTGAGCCTGTGCTTATCTGAAGCGAATTTGAGGTTAGAGGTACTCGTTATGCTGTATATCACTACGTCCTTCTCCCTGCCTTGAAAAGCGTCAACAGTATTAACCTCAATACCTTCTATGCCTTCGCTCTTCAATAGCTCTACTATTAACCCTCTCTGCGCTCTATACGGAGTTATCACTCCTATCGACTTGGGGTCGGTACCGCATCTAAGAAGCTCCTTAACAATCCCAACAATAACCTCGGCCTCGCCTCTATTCCTCCTTGATGCACGTCCAGACCCTTCTACCACAACCTCGTCATGTGAGTCGACGTGGATGAAGACCACGGGTTTCTCTGGAGTTAGCACTTCTATACTTGGACTGTATTTAAGGGCTAACTTCCTTCTGTAACAGCTAGGGTGCGGCTTTATTTCACCGTTGTACACGTACTTTGCTGAGAAGCCTATGATGTCGGGGTGGCTTCTGTAGTGTATCTTAAGCCATAAGTGCCTATGCTTGTACTTGCTCAGTAAGCGCGTGAAGGCGCTGAGCTCCTCACGATAGGGTTCGGCGTCCTCAGACCTAAATATAGGGAGTAGCTGATTATGGTCACCTACGACCACCCACTTATCTGCCTTAACCATGGCTAAGAGTGCTAGTGTTACAGACGCTTGGCTAGCTTCATCAATTATAACAGTATCGAACTTGAGGTGATTTAAAGGGTATAGCTGGGATCTAATCAGTGTGGAGCCAATTATCTTGACCTCATTAACCAGCTCATTAACTGCTTGCCTTATGATCTCACTCCGCCTCTTGAGGAGGTTAAGCAATTCCATCTTCCGCTCAGCTATCTTACGCTTCATATTGTCACGTGCGGTACGGTCTCTGCAATTCTTCATTAATTCCTTAAAAACCTTAATCCCGTTTATATACCCCTTAATCTCTTTCTCGATATCCTCTAACTCCTTACCCAGCCTTTCCCTGTACCTATAGCTCAGTAGGTAGGGCTTTATGGTATCTAGCACCTTCTCAGGCCTACCTACCCTTAGTGTATGTTCTAAGGGGAGTAGCTCTATAGCATTATCAACAGCTCTGTTGGTGTGTGAGGATATCAGTACCTTCTCGCCCTGCTTCATGAGTTCATAAGCTATCTTAGCAATAACCCTGGTCTTGCCAGTACCCGGCGGTCCGATTATGAGTAGCATCTCATTTTTTCTAAGCCCTAGAGCCGCCTCAACAGCCCTGCGCTGGGAGTCATCGAGGCGGAAATCACCCTTAACGTCTTTAGGATCACTTAAGTGTACGTAATTCAGTTCCGGTTGCTCAGTCTCATGTAGGAACAGTTTTATCGGGTAGGTGTTGTGTATGACGACATCGCCTGGTGTGTCTCCGGCACCATCTTTAATGGCTTTGATGAGTCTTAGCTGGAGATCGTAGCTGATTAGAGGTTCGTAATCCGTGATCGGTATCTCCTCACCCTCTCTTATATCGTCGCTACAGCAGCTTGGTAAGAGCACCGTTAAGGTACCTCCCCCGGAATCCAGCACAGTGCCTAAGTACTTCACCCCATCCTGACGTACGTAGCCTATTGGGTCTCCTGGCTCGAACAAGACATCGAGGCTACTTACATCAAGAGTTGCAATGCCGCTAGATACGTCAACAACATAAGACCTGTACTTCTTACCTACCTCGCCTTTAAGAACGGAGCTGATCTCCTTGCGCAGCAGCTCCTCCATCACGTCTATTAGCGATCCCTTAAACAAGACTTTGTAATATCCACATTTACGGCACTTTAGTATGGTCTCGCCTAGCTTACGCTCGATGCTAAGTAGGGTCCCGCATCTAGGGCAGAATTCAAATGGGGTCTTAACACTGTATCGACCCCTGGAACCCACTACTACTGCCCCTACCACTACTCTAGTTAGAGCACCATACATACTCCACGATAAGAATGTATTTTATGTTGCTGTAGACCCCCTGCCACACAGTCCGCAGCTGGTGACGCTAGGCTCGATGGTGCTCTTGCCGGCGAAAGGAGTGAAGCTAGCACTTTTCTCTGAACGGAGTGTAACGTGTTTGTCCCTAGCTTGTTCTCGTTATCTTCAGTGTTATATCGGCTGTGTAGGTTCCGAAGTTCCACCCCGTGAAGACCACTACGTAGTGCGTCCCGGTGTAAGGTGCTCTATACTCTATCCTGCCGCTGTACCCGTAGCCATCGTGGGTGAAAACGAGTCTGAATTCCATGTGTGCTGATAAACAGAGCTTGTTGCTCAACAAGGCATCGAGTTCCTGCTTCGTGCCAACACCAACGAAAACCTGTCGATCGCTATCCCACTCAACAGCTATGGTGCTCCCACGCTCGAGGTACACTTCGATAGCCCTGTACCTGCATGTAGGTAACGAGAATGTATATGTCTTCGATTCTCCGACCCTTAAACGCGACGGCTGCTCTTGCAGCGAGGTAGTAACCACCGTGATCCTCATTGTCGGCACCGCTGTAATGGTGAAGGTCTTTGTTACGGTAGTGGTGGTGGGCAGGAACTCCGTCTTGGCAATAGTCACTGTTGTCAGCGCAGTAGTTGTGACAGTCACTGTCTCAGTTACGTATCGCGGGTTCATGTAAGGACCCACTAGGGCACCGCTCAGGAACCCGACCAATGCTAGGAGCACAGCAACTACAGCAACAAGCCTGGAGGAGCCCTGATCCACCGTAGCCCCAGAAACAGCCTTCCTCTAAAACACAAAAATGTAGATTGCTAACGATGCTTATCTCGCCGTGAAAGCTTCATTCTTTCGGGGCGGGTAATTCGTGCCTAGGTGGGCTGTTCATGAGGTCTTGGGTGATTTATGCGGTATTCCGCGTGATCTTATGCATAAAGTGAATGAGTTTATAGACTCAGGATTAGATCACGACAAAGGTAGGCTCATAGCTTATGGACACTGGGATCCGGATGAGCTGTATAAGGTTGCTAACGAAGTTTATCGTCTGCACGGGTCTGAAGGTGTCAAGGCAGTGCTTCACCATACACATCATGGACTACGTGTGCTCTCTCCTCATGAAGTTAAAGTATGGTGCCCTGGTCAAGCACATCATAAAGGAGATCAGGAGAGCGGGTTTCGCAACGCTGTACGAGGATGTAGATACGGGGCAGGTGTACACAAGCCCTTCGGCTCGAGGGCTCCTAAGAACAGTTAGCCTGAGGAGAGAAGAAGCTATGGAGTTCGTATTCAGAAAAGTTAGAGATATGGTGAACAGCATCCTAAACCTCATAAACAGGGACTTCTCCAAACAGAGAGACAATGTGGAGAAGCTCCTCCACAGCCTATCCAGAGATATGAAGAAATGCATCGAAGAATCCACGAGAAAACTCGTCTACACCTACATAACATCACTACTCAATGGATCCAGCGAGAAGTGTTCCCTTGTCTTTAAGGTTCAAAGGCAAATGTACTTTAACAGGTACCTATAAGCAATAATTTCGGCAATAGTTCCGCGTATCTTAACTAGATCCCTTCCGCTAACCCTTGACTTCAAGAAGAAGCTCTCTACGCGTCTCATCATGTTAAACCGGCACCTTAGGAGGAAATGTAGTGTCTACAGCAATATACTGTAAATAGTCTCGCAATTACAGATTGCTATCGCAGCATTACAGGGATTCTGTGTGTAGTATTTTATGTAGTATTTTAAGCGAAATTCTTTAGAGGTTTTTCTGGTAGTCGGTGCCAAAAGCTGCTGGATATACAAGATATCCAAAGATTTAGATGAACACTTATGCAGATAGCGGAGCGTCCCTCGCCTTTCGGTTAACATGATGCGTTCACAGTCTCGATCTGCTTAGGACAAGAGTTTGTGAAGTTCAGAATCTAGCAATAGCACCAATAATTGTACTAACTTTGATAGCTCAATTTCCCTTAAACGGATCTACAAGTGCAGTCACCTGAAACTCGATAAACTCTCTGCAGCACTGCGGAAGTCATGTTGTCATTATTTTGTTGCTCATATCTCTATAGGTCTCAGCTCTGTGCTTAGGTCTCTGTTTACTATCATAAGGTGCTTGTTTGGTACTGGTTTCCAGTGCGGTTCGTCGCTCATCGGTTCTGAGGCTATCACCACGGCTTTTTCTCCGCGGGCTAGCTTCGCTGCTATGAGCTGCTGTGTTTCTCTCGATAGCTTTCTCAGCTCTAGGCTTTCCCGGGGCCTCTCTATGTGGTGGAGCGTGTAGTAGCTTGGTGATGTGGCTGCGTATCTAAGGGCGTACAGCTTCTCCCCGTTGCTGGCGATGAAGTTGAGTGATGTGAACTTGATGCCGCTGCGGACGATCTTCTCGACGGCGCTCGCAATACCCTCCACGGGGTCCCCCAAGTCGTTGACCTCCTGCACCACTAGGTGGAAGAGCGCCTCGGAGTCGGTATCCCCCTCGAGACCGCGGTGCTCCCCGCGGAGCAGCTTCAGCAGCTCCCGCCTACCGTACACCGTCCCGTTGTGGGCGAAGACCCAGCCCCTATAGAGCCACGGATGCGTATTCTCAACCCTGATGCCTCCGGCGCTCGCGAGCCTAACATGGGAGATAACTACCTTGCTGCGGACACACCTTCGGATGACCTCTCTAGCCCTAGCCGAGGCGTAGAGTGCCACGGGCTCCTTATAGATACGCCAACCATTCTCATCAAGCCAGGCAACACCCCAGCCACTAGGATTCCCATGCGAAAGCTCCTCGAAGCTGCCCCTGGGAGACTCGAAGAAGCTGAAGTAGACATCGACGGGCGTATTGGCATACAGGCCGAAGAGCCTACACACAGCTACACAACCCAAAACACTAACTAGCATAAACTCCAAAGAGCTTTACAGCCGTGCAGTAGATTCCTCGGGGGAAACATTATGTTTTCCAAATGCTTCGCTCACGTCACTCTGTTAGCTCTACTGTCACCTCGTAACCGCCGACTACACCAACTTTGAAGTGAAGCTTGGAAGGTTCTTCATCAATAGGTATCTGGAACAGCAGATCCCCCTCTATGAATGTGTTCGGTGCTAGCGATGTGGATGTACTTAGCTCTTCAAAGATTACTGCCTTTGACTTTACCTCATCCGTTGCTTTCCAAATAGGGTTTAGGCTAAAGGTGTACACCCTCTCGTAGCTTTTGTTGGCGTTAGAAACAAGTATGAAATCCCATATCTCCGATGCCGACCTGGTTTCACCGCCTAAGTTCTCTATTCTGAGCCTTACCAGAACTAGCTTGTATCCCTCCTTAGCCCTATAATAGGAGTCGTCTTTCCTTATGTACTCAGCTTTTCTGAGACCCAGTACCGTTATCCCCCAGTCC
The DNA here is from genome assembly GCA_003661775.1 of Thermoprotei archaeon. GTDB lineage: Archaea > Thermoproteota > Thermoprotei_A > Sulfolobales > Ignisphaeraceae > QMWT01. The sequence goes on along the minus strand of QMWT01000041.1, from coordinate 867 downwards.
TCAGCCTTTATGGTTTCACCGATACTAGCCGCGATACTCTTAGCCTCGGTGGCTCTCCTAACAGCTTCCGTAAAAGCCCATAACCCCATGTGGATAGTTGCAGTCCCCACCAACGATAGTATAGAGATTATGAGCAGCACAATACCCAGAACTAGAGGTAGCCTACTTTCACCTCGTTTAGCTACTAAGTACGCTCCCAAGATAACGGCTATGATCGCGAATGAGTATCCTAGACCCGCAGAAACAGCCCAAGCTGTAGGAAACGCGAGCAGAGCCAGGATCAGACCAAGTATGAAGAAAACTACTGCTTTCCCGGTCTTCATCTCTCACCCACCTAGTTAATACAGACAATACAAAAACTATAAAACTGATCTAAACTACTTACGAAAGAGCAAAGACGTCAACAATGCCCGCCCACCCCATTCTCGTACTAAATCCTAATGATGTGCGTGAAGACCATAGGCTCTATGCAAAACGTTAAGTGCATGCTCTTTTCGTGTAGCTTAACGTGGCTTAATAGATAGATTTGCTTGAGTATTAGACCTGCTTCATGCAGAAGACAGCCATTGGAATAAACCTAGAGTTGTCAGCAGCCTAGAGATCACATTGTGATCCTCTCCACGGTACTGCAACCAGTAGGCATACTGCCGTCGGAGCATGAGATGGAATAACTACCGTAGCAGTAAAACGGGAATTAGAGATAAACCTCCAGTATGTTGCAAGTAAAAGCTTCCTTATCTTGGTAGAACGTATAAATAGGTCTTCCAGAATCCCTTTATGAAGAATCCAACACCACGCTCTTCTCCTAACCGTAAGTGAGGCACCAGTACACTGTATACCAAGAAACATCGTGACAGGCTGAAACCC
>QMWT01000040.1 GCA_003661775.1 Thermoprotei archaeon | reverse complement strand
TACACAGTACTGTTCAGCTAAGGGATACAAGGTAATCGATATTCTAAGCGATATTGCTAGCGGGCTTAAGACTAACCGTAAGGGATTAATGAAGCTCTTTAACTATGTGATAAATAAGCAAGTAGACGTAGTTGTAGTTACCTATAGGGATAGGCTTACCCGTTTTGGTTTTGAATATCTAGAGTACTTCTTCAAACAGTATGGAGTAAGAATAGAAGTTGTCTATGGAGAGGAACCAAAAGACGCATATCAAGAATTAGTCGAAGACCTACTAGCAATCATAACGAGCTTTGCAGGCAAGCTCTATGGCACGAGGAGCCATAAGAAGAAGAGGTTAGTTCAAGGCTTTAAACAATTACTACGAGAGGTAGAGAAGGATGGTTAGAGTAACAAGGACGGTTGTTATAAAGAGTGCAAAATTACCGAGGGAAGATGTTTAGAGTATTCATTGAGCTTGAGGGGATGTACCGCAACATGGTTGAGCAATTAGTGTTGTATGCTGTTAGGAACAACATTGGGAGCATCACCAAGCTTAAAGCACACAAATACCGTGAAATGAGGAACCTCTACCCACACCTGCCATCGCACTACGTCTACACTGCCTGCCAGGACGCTAGTACTAGAGCCAAGAGCTTCTTGAGGCTGAGAAGCTAGGGTTAGTTGAAAGAGAGTACCCAGAAGTCAAGAGAATTAGTATTTGACTCGATGACCATCTATGGAAGCCTAGTGGGTACACATCAATCAAAATAGCTACCCATAAAGGATGGGTTATAGTAGAGTTTGAGCCTCATAAACAGTACTGGAGATACATTAATAGAGGATGGAGGCTGGTTTCCGAAGCTAAGATAAAGCTTGGTAAGAGGAGTAGACAGCTCATAATCTACTTAACCTTTGTTAAGGAGGTTGAGGAGTATAAACCCAAAGGGTACTTGGCTGTCGATGTTAATGAGAACAACGTTACCGTGCTGGTTGATGGGGTAGCCTAGTCACAGCGCCTAGCAACTCCATAACCCCTAGCCCCGGAAGTCAGCACAGACATAGAAATAGATCCTTACCCGAGGAATACTAGGCGTCATTCCGCTCGAAAGCCCCGAGGGTCCAAAATACTCGTTGGTTCAGGTTGGGGAAACCGTAGGAAACTACACACGGTCCTGCCCAGAGAATTAGGTGTAGAAGATAATATACCGAGGTAGCAACTTGATGTAGGCAATGCACACTGTGCGCATTGAGTGGAAGTCTGTGGCTATCGGCACCAAGCATACTACAAGCGTGAAATCGTAATGGGTAGGAAAGATACAGATTTATCGCTTACTTAACCGGTGAGGCCAACCCCGAGCTAAAGGCCCTTCCCTGTATGGATGCTGAGCTCGAAGAGTATGGATTAAGAACGGGGATCCAGGAAGAAACACGGTTTAGCTGCCGGGGAGCAATTCCCACAGCAGCGACACTGGGGTCTTCTGGCACTAGTCAGACTATCTCTTTGCCCATCTCTTAGCTTCCTCTCTAAGTACGCGCGTAGCGATCTCAAGACAACCCTCCTTATCACCCCTGATCAACCTATTAATAGCCTCTTCACCCTCGGCACCTCCATCAAGAAGAGGTTTGAGAATGTGCCTAAGCATCCTCATGGCCACGAACTCGTCCTCGAAGTAGTTCTTAAGCACGTTGAAGAACTCTCCAGGATTCTCCGCTATCAGATCGGATATGTAGCGACCCCTATGCATATAGGAGAACAAGTTCAGCGAGGTATACAGGCCTGGAGTATGTTTCTTGAGCCTAGTCTCCACTATGTACCTCAGGTACGCTACAACAGCTTCTCTCTCAGTCTCCATCCACTTCTCCCTGCTGCTGAAATCTTCTCTCTTATAATATTTTGTAAATATTGTAAATAAACCTAACCGAGAACTCAAAGCAGATCCGCTCCTCCCAGATCATCGGCTGCTGGAACCTTGGTGCTCCACGAAGCCTCTCCGAGAACATAAACATAGGGAAAACAGCTAAAGACATTCATGTGATATCCTCCAGGCAGAGCATGTACTCTATTGCACTTTTAAAGACTACAGTTTTTAGTTAGAGGATGCTTCTAGAGAAAGTTTTATTTTAGGCGGTGTCAAATGCTCTCATTTCACCCTACGCAGCAGATCTCTCCATCGTTTTGAGGATAACTCTTCTAGAACATCTGAAACTTTAATAATTTTTGGCTCTTTTCCAACTCTCCAGATATATAGGTATGGCTCAAACTTATCACCTTTTATCCGCATAAAGGATCTCACCACGATATCAGCCAACGATGAATATAGCCGGAATTGTTCTTTGTTTATATAGTTCGAGATTCTTATAACTATTTTACCGATACTCTTTAAGTGATAAATCTGATTTACCGCTAAGTTGTGATATCTATACGGATCACTTTTCATCATGGGATACAGTGTGTCTACTCCGTGAAATGCAACTATATCTGGTTCATGTTCCTCTATAAGCTCCATTTCCGCCATTAAGATCTCTTCCATGGACATTCCATAAGGATTAAATCCCTGGAATACGAAGAACTCTTCAAAGATTTTATCCAGAAGTTCCTCATTCATTATTTTCCTGAAAGCTCTCTTAAGAATAGATTTGCTCTCCTCGACACTATATTTATAGCTTACAAGCAACACCTTCAGTTTGTTAGTTAATACTAGATCTACCACAGGCAGAAATACACAGGGTGTTCTAGCATAAGGAGGCATCACAAGCAGAATGCTACTACCCGCGTGGATCTCACCGAAAAGCTCTTTGAAAAGTTCTATTGAAAACTTGTATAGCTTCATGGGGGTTTTGATTTCTCTTAGCATGGGGGGTACGAATACTTTTAGTCCTTGCCCCTCCACTATCTTGAAGGGTAGTTCTGCTACGTAGATCGGTGTTCCTCGTGATTTCCTTATCTCTAGTAGTCTTACTAGCTTTCCTCCCTTCACGTAGTGCTTCAACATGAGCAGAACATCCGATACAAACTCTATCGCTCCTAGATCCAGGTCCTCTTTACTGAACGGCAGCTCAGCTATGATGATGGACAACCCATTGAACATCTCCGCTAATCGATAGAAGTAGTTCTGAAGCCAGGCCCTTTTACCGGGGTCTTTAATAGGTTCCAGAACAGCGTTTATAGAATCAACAACAACTATATCTGGTCTGAAGCTACCCACAAGATCGTTTATGGTCTCGGCGATCTCCTCAGCAGAAGAAGCAATAGGTAGGTTAACAAACCTGAACAAACCCCTCCTCTCAGCATCCTCAAGTTCCATCCCAAGATTCTTCGCAACCCTGAAAAGCTTCACCTTAGACTCCTGAAACGATAGGTAGAGACACCTCTTGTTGCCGTAGCGAGCATTCGCATAGCAGATAGTCGTTGCCAAAGTAGTCTTACCAGCACCAGGATGACCAGCAACAACAATAGTCGCACCAGGAAACAAAGCACTCCTCAACAACACATCAAGACCCCTAACCCCAAAAACAAGTTCTTGCATAGGAGTATCACCACCTCCATCTGCTAAGCAATTTTCATGCTCTATTTAAAAAGTTTAGATAAAGCATCTGCAAAGATACTTACCTACAGCTAAACGGCTTCTCTCAACATAATAGGCTTGCCTCGGTGTATTCCTCAAGCACAAAATTATGAGGTTTCCACATGTATGGATTTGAATTGAATCTGCTTCGGTAGGAATTCTTTCGAAAATCCTTCCTCAATTAATTGAGGAACTGATCTAGGTCTGTACAGAGATGTTTGGAGGGGCTGTAAGCGGTGGATAGGTCTAGAGCAGCACTATTGTGTATGTGATGAGGGCTATCATTAGCAGGGCGATGGAGTGGAGTAGGTATGAAAGGTGCTTCTTCCCGGCTAGCACCGATGCTGTGAGGCCGTTGGCCAGCGACTCGATCAGGGCTCCGTAGATCACCAGCGAGGTGATTGCATCTGCATCTATTGGTGTGAGTAGGCCTCCTGCACCGACCCGCTCCGCCATTGGGTAGATGAAGGTCTTGAGGAAGATCGAGGTGGTTACCACGTACACCACCGTGACTAGGTACACCGTCGCTACAAACGACTTAGTTCCCTCCCTCAGCTTCTTCGAGTAGCTCACGAGGGTGTCGACGGCATCCCTGAACTCCGAGATGGTTCTGTAGGTCTCCTCCCCGCTCCTGCCCAGCACCCTCATGAACTCCTTGAAGAGGTCTAGCATCGGCGACCTGATCTCGATAATCTCGACAGCATCTTCAAGCCTCTCACCGGCGAACACAGCCCTGATCACTCTGGATATGTGCGGTCTGAAGTACCTAGTGTACTTCAGCGCCTCCACAAGCGCCTCCGTGAGCGGCAAGCCCGATCTTATACCGCTCTCAACAGCCGAGATGAACGCCGGGATCTCCTCCTCAGCCGACGTAACCTCGAAATCCCAGCGGTACTCCAGGATGGCGGCTGGTATCAGCGAAGCGGCGACGATGTATGAAACCACCAGCGCGTTGCTCGGCTCGAGGAACCACTTAAGGGTAGATCTTTTGTAGAGGCTGAGCTGCACGGCTACGTAGATAACTAGGGAAGCAGCGGGGAGTAGCATCGCTGCCAACCTGATGTATCCTCTCCTCAAATCATGGCACCCTCAACAAACTTCCTAGCTATGACAGCGGTGAACGCTGAGAAGATGGGCACTAGGATGAATACCACTACGGATAGGAGCAGCGTCACGTCGATCCCGCCGCCCAGCATGGAGAGGGACGCGATGATGAGTATACCCACCACCGGGGCGAAGACCCCGCCGGTTGCGTAGAGCTCCATAATCACCGAGAGGCTCTCCAGGGCTCTCCTCAGAGCAAGCTCCTTCTCCCCCATCAAACCCTCGAACTCCCTCCTGAGGTACTCTAGGGTCTGCTCACCCATCTGAAGAGATGCGAGGATCCTCTTCAGAATGTCGAGCTCCCTCCTACTACCTACCTCCCTCCTCAGCTGCTCCACGATCTCCTCCGGCGGCTCGCCCAGCAACATCCTCTTGATAATTATGTTTAGAAGAGGGCTTCTAACGTCCCTAGCCGCCGCCACGAATGCTTGTATGGGGTGCTCGCCTACCATGAGCAGAGTCCTCAGCTTCAGGATCATGTACGGCATCCTCCTACCTATGTTCTCCAGATCCTCCGACAGCCTGAATCGGGGCGTCAAGACCAGCGCGGCTGTTATGGCCACGAAGATCGGGATCGGCGGCAGCAGGTGCGCATCGGCGGGCCTCAGAGCGAAGAGGTATGCCAGCACCCCAGCGGGGATCAGTGGAGCTGTGGATATCGCGTAGTGGAGCTCCGGCGACCCAGCGAAGTAGTACTGCGGTATCCTGGGGGCCAAAGCTTAATCCCTGTAGGAGGTGATTAGCCTTAGAACCTCGTCGTAGCCGTACTCCCGCTCCGCGAACCTTCTGAGAAACTCGCTCCTCTTCCCCACCTTCTCTAGCAGCGAGGTTATGGGAAGCCCCCTGACCCCGCATATCTTCTTCAGGATCAGCGAGTCCTTCAGATTAAGTAGTTCGCGCTTGACAGTCCCCGTAGCCTCATCCACGCGGGCTCTGTAGACGAAGTTCAGCATCGGCTCCTGGGTCACAGGATCGATGTCGATTATCTCGGCGGCCGAGAGTACATATCTACACACCCTCTCCCTGATCCTCACCTTGGAGATGTGGATTATGAGGTCGAGCAGCTTGACCATGTACGGGGGTATGTTCATGGGCGGGGCCATCAGCCTCTTGACCGCGGAGAGGGGCCCCTCGGCGTGCATCGTGCAGGCGCCTCCGTGGCCCAGCGAAATGGCTTGGAGCAGGACATACGCCTCCTCACCCCTCACCTCACCAACGACTATGAAGTCGGGCCTCTGCCTCATAGAGGACTTGACCAGGTCGTAGAGGGTCACCTTACCTACGGAACCCACACTCTCCCTAGCGACTAAGTAGGTCACGTTGGGGTGGTGGAGCCTCAGCTCCCTAACCTCCTCCACAACAACGATCTTCATGTTCATGGGGATGAGGGTGAGCAGGGCGTTGAGCAGAGTTGTGTTGTGGTTAAGCCTCCAACCTACCTGTCCTATTACAAAGAGGTGAGCATCTTCAACCTCTAAGTCGTAGAGCCACTCATTGACGGGATCAACCTCTTCTATTGCTAGCACCTCTTCCGCGAACAAGTCCCCTTCAAGGAGCTTTCTAAGCTTCTCCAGCATAGCAACGACATCAACTCGCCTCATTTCAATAGCCTTTCTCCTATAGTACGCGTAGAGTCTCTTGAGATTCTCTAGACTCATCATCCTAGCGTTTCTTTCGTAGACATAGAGGTACCTACTTGACATGCCAAGCTCTTCCTCTACATATTTTTCGGATAGACCTAGTGCTGTTCTCACCTTCTTCAGATACGAACCCACAGGGAACATGTTGATATTTGGACTACGCTTCTCACTCTCCACTATTTCCGCAACAACATCTTTGTACCTCTCCGCCTTGATGGACCAGTCGCTTACCATATCCAGAAGCTTCTCGGCATACACATCGTATACAAGAATTACATACTGCGGAGCACCTTCAACCGTCTTTACCTTAAGGGTATGGAGTATGCGCATCCTTTTCAGCATGAACGATAAGCTGTTTGCCAAAGCTAGCGATCTTGTTGAGAACTCTATTGTTACTCTTCTCAATCCTTCATCTCTTATCATTACAGAACCACCGGTATCTAGTATACCTGCTATAAACGCTCTACAAACATCCTTATCGGAAAACAGTATTTCGTCTGGAACCCTTACTGTGAAAGCTTCTCTGCCTTGATGAGATACGAGTTTTGAAACATCAATCAAAGCTTTCTGACTTACTACTCTCAGATACTTAACATCGTTTCTCTTGTCCTTAACTAGGTGTACTCTACCACCCCAGTACTTCTTAGCGAGTTTCTCGAACCTCCTTATCAGCTCCTCATCGCTATTTACAAATCTATATCTACTCTTAGCGTCTACAGCATCGTCACCTATCCACAGGCCCAGCAGGTAAGCGTATTCAGGATCGATCCTGCTATTAGTGTTAAACTCGGCGTCAAGCACTGTGTTTACTATGAAATCACCTACGGCTAGGTCTTCTGCCTTAACCGCAGTGAGCTCCAGAGTCTCGGGGTCTATCTTGACGAAGTTATGATCCTTCGTGGTTACTATTATGGATGAACTAGTTCTCACTTTTACAAGGGGTCTACTGTCCTTATGTTTTATCACTCTCTTTACCTTCATCCACTTCAACTTGTAATCGCTATCTACACCAAGCACCTCTATTCCACTAGCATCTTTTACTACGTGTTCTCCCACCCTGTACTCTCTCGAATTGACCATATTGTAGAGTTCTTCAGCTGTTACCAATCGCGGTACTCCATTTACTCTTATCGGTATTAGGGTGTTTTTCGGAAAGCTCTTCCCCGCCGCGGTTTCGCCCACGATGAAGATAGACCTCTTGTTCTCCAGAGCCAGCCATATCAGCGCGGCGAGCTCGGGATCTACGGTGCCGAACCTTATGAGGTCGGCTATGGTGAAGGGCACCTCCCTGTACTTCCTGATGGTGATGGCGGTGCCCAGCTCCGACACAGACGCGTGCACCACGTGCACCCTGTAGCCCATGGGCAGGGTCCCGTCGACTATGGGGCGGCTCAGCGAGACGTAGCGGCCTGTGGCCAGCATCAGCTTCTGGAGGTGCCTCTCCAGCTCCTCCGCATCCTCGAAGTAGATGTTCGTCGGGATGTTCTCGTAGTTCACGTGCCAGACAAAGACGGGCCTAGCGATTCCCAGGACATGGATATCCTCAACGTTGGGATCCCGAAGCAGGGGCTCCAGCTTGCCGAAGCCCACCAACTCCCTACGAACGTAGTAGAAGAGCTTGGGGAGAGAATCCCCGCTCAGCCTCTTCCTATACCTCCTCTTCCTGATGATCGACTGGAGCGCCCTCTCGAGAGCTAGGCTAACCCTCTCAGGGCTCAGATCGTCAGCGGGGTAGCTCCTAATAAACCACTTCCTAACCTCCCTAACAACCTCCTTCTCAACGGGAGTCAGCTCAACAGAGGAGACAACGTACTCGATACCCGAAGACCTCCTAACTATCTTAACCGTTGTATACTCATCTAACCTATAGGATTCAAGAACCTTCTCAGCCTCCTCAACCTCAGCAGGATCCCTACGCTGACTCAATACGAACTACCCTACCGACCCAAGGATTATAAGAATCCCTAAATTAAAAAAGAGCTCCATTCCTCAAGTCATTTTAGCCCGCTCTACGTGCCCTAACAGGAGTACTCACCGTAGAGCCGTCGGAACCCACCAGCTTTATCTCGTAGGTGTAGCCTGATTGTACATCTATACCCGCTTCAGAAGCATCTATATGAACATCGGTAACGTTTCCCGGCTTCACCTCGTAACCATCATCGCTGAGGTCTACGAAGACTACCGTTCCATTGGGGTCGGTTATATACGCCCTGGTTATGTTAACAGGTACGCCTCCATCGTTTCTAACCCAGAGTATGAAGTGAGACCCATTGTAGTACGCCTCCTCAATTACTAGAATTGCCTGTGGCCCCGTCTCCCCCGTTAGCCTGCCACCCATCCAGCCCGTTACGTAGGCGTAGATGACTAGCCCTGCTGCTAGAGCTACCAGTATCAGCAGCACTGATGATATTACTGGCGAGATTCCCTGGCTCTGGATTCTACGGGATCCCATACCGGCTTCCACCTCCCTGTTAAGAGTTGTGTGTCCATAGTTTCGAAACTATTTGTGTAGAGAATACCTAATAAACTCTGGCGGGGTAAGAAAGTATCATTGATGGAGCGTTGACAATGCGGCGCTTCACACGGAAACTCTCTCCTTCGATAGTTAGCCCACCTCGATGATCCACACCTCGCTCGTCCCATCGCTTCTCACGTGGTATAGGCGGGTCTCGTTGCCCATGGTTATGTAGGCGAGCCTGTCCCCCGAACCCACCGGGTAGTAGGGTGGTTGTGGCAGCAGTGGCTGGACGGTCCAGGAGGAGGTGTCGATCCTGTGGATGCCCCCGTACCTCGACACGATCCAGAGGCTCCCATTCCCGTAGGACATCCCCACGG
>QMWT01000039.1 GCA_003661775.1 Thermoprotei archaeon | reverse complement strand
TCTGAGCTCTTAAAAGCCTTGATAAGCTGTTCTCTCTCTGTACCTTTGAACACCAGCACTTCCATGCCGGCCCGTTTTACTATTTCCATGGCTATCGGGTCAAGAAGCTCGTAGTGGCCTGCTTCGAATTTCTGTGCCAAGTATCTCCTCAGCTCATCCACTTTTACACTTCTAAGAATTCGGGCATCTGGGTGGCGTTTCGGGTCTTTATCGTAAATACCGTCGACATCAGTAGCGTAAAGAATCCTCTTAATGTTTAGTACCTCCGCGATCACAGCTGCCGTTCCTGCCGTTGATTGTCCCGGCTGCAGACCTCCTACTACGATTATTTTATCTGTAGACCAAGCTCTAAGTATTTCATCTATGTTACGTGGGATCGGTTTGTAAGCTCGTTCTCGCAATGCCAACGCTAAGAGCCAGGCATTCAGTCTCGATACCTCTATCCCAATTATATCTAGTTGAGCTTGTGTAGTCCTGAAACCTCTTAGGCACTCTATATACCTACGTGCTATAGGTCCACCTCCTACAACTACAACGATCTTCATCCCTTCGCCATGTAGCTGTTCGAGGACCTCGCTGTACATCTTAACGTAATGCGGATTCTCTGGATTTATGATCTTGCCAGAGACCTTGAGCACAGCACTTTTTGAACCCGGCATCGAAGGCAACACTGCATCCCTATTTAACTTAAAGTTGCGAGACTATGAACCTAGGGTACGGAAAGGTGTATGTTGGGTTATTCGAGGTGCTAGATCATGTATTTGGATAGTTCGCATGGTTTGCGGATCAAAGCAGCTCTTCATACCCATACATCAAACTCCGACGGTTTGCTACCTCCAGAAAAAGTCGTTGAATATTATGGCAAGAGGGGCTATAGCGTTATTGTATTAACAGACCACGGCAAAATAACGCGTGTCAAAAACCGTAAGGATCTCCTAGTGGTGCCCGGAGTAGAGCTGTCATGTGGACGGACATTACTGGGAGAACCCTATCACATATTAGCGGTGGGGCTAGACGATGAGCGCGTATTGAGGATAAGAGATGTTCAGGAGGTTATAGACTACATCAATAGTGGTGGTGGTATAGCTATAGTAGCACATCCTTACTGGAGCGGAGCTGTACATCAAGACTTGGTCAAACTACGAGGGTTCACCGCTATCGAGATCTTCAACTACGGATGTGAAGTAGAGGTTTCAAAAGGGTTTTCCCTCCATATATGGGATTCGCTGCTAACAAGAGGAGTTAAAGTATGGGGTGTAGCTGTAGACGATGCCCATAGATATCTCCTACCCCCACTAGACGCTGATGGTGGTTGGGTGGTCGTGCATGCGGAAGATGTAGACCTCGATCACGTGTTGAAATCGTTGAAAGAAGGAAGGTTCTATTCGAGTACTGGACCTGCGTTCACGAAGATCAGATATGATCATGGAGTGTTGGAGGTTGAGACCGAGGGTGTTAAGAGAATAAGCGTGATATCCAGTAATGGTAGGGGATTGCCTGTTGATATGAACACTATAAAATGGTTGAGCAAGATAGATGAAAGAAACGGTTACGAGATTAGTATTAACAATGTAAACTCCGATGGACTGTGTATAACGGTTTCGCTAGGTAAAACAAGCATAGAGACTCATGTTGAAGATGATAGGATAAAGAGGCTAGTTGTCGAAAACGGTAAGTGGGAAGGCTACATAAGGTTGGAAGTCGCGGATGCAAGAGGGCGCAAGGCTTGGAGCAATCCCATATTTCTTTAATAATAATCTGTTTTGATCAGAACAATTTTGTACAGAACCTAGCCAGAATTCACCTTATTGAGTACTAGGGAATACTTCTTTGAGATCAGCACTCAAGACCCCGATCACCTATCACCTAAAACCGAGCTCATCATCCACCTAGAATAGTTAATCTAGTAGTTTTAATAATTCACCTCTTAGGTCGAAGAACGTAGCTTTTTTCACTTCTACAATGGCTTTCTTTCCAAGAAGTTTAGATGCTTCACCTCTAAGTACGACTGGTCTATAATTGTATAGACGTCCAACAACAGTTTTCGGCCTTAATCCACGCTCTGTTATCAGCACTTCTGCTAGTGAACCTACATACTCAGAATTTAGGCTCAAGCCTACCGCCTCATATATCTGCTCAAGTTTTCGGCTCCTCTGCTTTTTGATAGGATCTGGAATTTGCGGCATGGAGGCGGCAGATGTGAAAGGACGTGGACTATAGCGAGCTATGTGCACACGGTCTATTTCAAGCCTGGTTAACAGCTCTATAGTATTTGTGAAGGCTTTCTCATCCTCTCTTGGGTGACCTACGATTATGTCAGTAGCTATCTGTATACCTGTAATCTTTCTACGTAGATACATGACAATATCTTCGAACTCTTCGACGGAGTATCTCCTGTTCATTACCTTAAGAACCTTGTTATCGCCGCTCTGTACTGGTATGTGTAGGTATTTATAGACATGTCTATCCTTCAATACGTTTACGAGCTCGTCTAAAAATTTCGATAGCCACTGTGGATTTATCTGTCCGATCCTTATGACGTAATCTCCTTCAACCTTCGAAATTATAGTTTCGATCAGATCAGTTAATGCAGACCTTCCATATATATCATAGCCATATACTCCAAGATCTTGACCTGTGATCTCGATCTCAACTACGCCTCTCTTCACTAGCTGGCTAACGGCAGCCACCACCTTCTCTATTGGAATGCTCTTAAGGTCTCTTCTAGCGATCTTAACTATGCAGAAGGAACAGTTATCCAAGCAACCCTCGGATACGGGTATGGTGGCTCTTACCCCTTCTGAGTATGTAGGGATACCTGGATATGCTTTAGTGCCATCGATGAACTTCTCGCCGGGGGCAGCCGATCTAACTACCTCTACTACTCTATGGATGTTTTGTGGTGATAGGAGTATAGCCTTCGGGGCTGTTGCGTGGATTGTGAAGGGCAATGCTTTGGCCATGCATCCTGCAACTATTAACTTCTTACCCTTCTTCAAAGCTGCTTGGTAAAGAGCATTAATCCTCTTAAGCATTCTAACCTCAGTGTCGTACCTAACTACGCATGTATTGAGTATGATCACATCAGCATCTTCAGGATCTTCGACAAGTTCGTATCCTGCTCTTACGAGTAGACTCTTCATTAGCCCAGTGTCTCCCCTGTTGAGCGCACATCCGTAGGTCTCTATATATACCCTAGTCATATTCCCCGTATCCTGCTGTCTTTCCTAAATTATAGGTTAATATACTGGTTATGCAAAGAATTATGGTAGCAATGAGTAAGGGGTGTTATAAGATGCAGAGAGGTAAGGAGCACGGACTCGATATGCTGTATGATTACGATAAGCTCTTGGATAGGCTATACTCTAGACTTCCGCCGAAAAGGAGTATGAGCGCTTACGACCTTCCTGTGCTTCAAATAGAGTATGCGGGTACACATACTGTTGTAAGGAACTTTGCCGAAGCATGCGACAGGTTGAGGCGCGAGCCCCGAGTAGTGATGAGATTCATACTGAGAGAGCTAGCTATGCCTGGCGCTGTGGACGAGAGGGGGCAGCTCGTGATATACCGTAAAGTTACCCCTCATACGCTGCAACAACTATTCACTAGATTCATAGAATCTTATGTAAAGTGTCCGACGTGTGGAAGTTACGATACTGAGCTTCATAGAAGGAAGGGGAAGATATGGATAATAAAATGTTTGGCATGCGGTGCTGAAACCTTTGCTAGACCTATCTAGTGGTGTGTACCTAGCATGAGTGGTCGCTACTACCTAAAAGTATATCGTCATAGCGGTAGAGTGGTCGTAGCTGTATGCGACGAGGAAATACTGGGCAAGAAATTCTCAGATAGTAAGCGAGGAGTAGTACTTGACGTGTCTAAAGACTTTTATGGAGGTCGGCTTGTAGATGAAAAGGAAGTTCTCGATCATATAGCGGTAGCAGATATAGCTGTTCTAACCGGGCGGCGTATAGTGGAGCTAGCCTCGCGTAAGGGATTGGCGATCAAGGAGGTTGCATTAGAGGTTGAAGGTCAGTTGCATCTGCAAATAATTAAAGAGGTGCAAGAAGAGCAATGGTGAGATTCTGCGCTAGATGTGGAGTCGAGGAGGCCCAGGACAGACCTATAATCAATGGTCTATGTCCTCAATGCTACATCGAGACTAAGTCACCTATCTATATGCCCAACGATATAGAGGTGGTCTACTGCCCAAGGTGCTACTCTTTGAAAATTCGAGGTAGGTGGATACCTGTATCAAGTTACGAAGATTTCATGGAGCGTGTCAGCACATTAATTACATCAAACATCAAATGTAGGGATGGTAACGTCAAAATTCTCTCTGTAAAAACAAAGCTTGAATTCGAGGAGCCTAAGGCTGTAGTGACTTTAACAATTTCGTTAGCTCAGAAAGCAGTATCCGTACTCGATTATGTTGTGAGAATTAAATGGAGAAGGAGTCTATGCCCTACATGTTTTAGGAGAGCCGGGGGGACGTTTAGTGCTGTTATTCAGGTGAGGTTCTTTAACTACGATATTAGGCTTGTTAACAAGATCAAAGATTTGGTGTTATCGAGAGAATTTGCTAATGATATTATAGAAATCGAAGATAATAAGTGGGGGTTTGACATCAAGGTAAACAGCCCGTTTGTAGCGAAGAGAATAGTTGATGTGCTTCGAAGGAGTATAAAAATTCCCTCAAGAGTTGTTGAATCTGTAGGTGACATTAGGAGAAGACGTGATGGCAAACGGTATGGCAAGCTCTATTTATCGCTGAGATTCATCAATGTAAAACAAGGTGATTATGTTGTTTACCGTGGACGGGCGTACACGGTCTCTGTTGTCGGTGAAAAAGAGGTTATTCTTAGGGATTCTGATGGTAGGAAAGTGAAGGTGAAGATCAGCGAGTTTGTAGGAGGTTTGAAAAGATAGGGGAAATATTCATTAAAGGTTCCCTGCAGACATTAGAGTAAGGGTGAGCGACATAGCGAAGAAGAAAAGGAGAAGAGTTGAGGAAAATAGAGAGCTGATCTTGCCTAGTGAAGGTCAGGTGCTGTGTGTAGTTGAAGAGATAATAGGTGCAGACCACGTAAGAGTGAGATGCGTCGATGGCGTTACACGTGTATGCAGGATACCTGGAAAATTCAGAAGAAGGGTCTGGATGAACGAAGGAGATGTCGTACTAGTTTTGCCATGGGATTTCCAGCCCAACAAAGGAGATATAGTTCATAGATATTCCCGTGATGAGGTCAGGAAACTAATTCAGCAGGAGCTAATATCGCAGGAATTCATTGAAAGTGTAGGGGCCCTCTAAAGTTGGTAAAGGAAGATATTGAGAAGAGGATTGAGCTCAAGCTAGAGAGACGTTTTTCTGAAGAACGCCTAAAAGATAAGGACTTGTTTGAAGTTGTTGAGGAAGTATTCGATAAAAGAACTGTTATGGGTATAATGGAGCTAAGGAGAAGGAGATGTCTCAAGGTTTTAAAAGGTGTTGTTTCAGCAGGTAAAGAAGCTCGTGTATATTGGGCTAAGGGTTTCTCAAACGAGGATTTAGCTGTTAAGATCTATCTCACTGTAACAGCCGAATTTAGGAAAAGCATATGGAAATACATTAGAGGAGACCCTAGGTACGAATGGATAGGCAAACTTCCTAGGCATAAGCTTATGAGTGTATGGGCACGTAAAGAATTCTCTAATCTTAAACGTATGTATGAGGCTGGTGTAAGCGTCCCACGGCCGCTGTGCATATACCAGAACATACTTGTAATGGAATTCATAGGAAAAGAAGGTGTAAGAGCTCCCTTGTTGAAAGAGGTTGTTGAACATGGAGAGCCTGATAGAGAATTAGCTGAAGAAATTTTTTGGCGAATAATAGATAACGTGAAGAAGATGTACAACAGTGCTAAGCTCGTTCATGGAGACTTGAGTGAGTATAACGTAATGTTGTGGAATAGCGAGATATACATAATAGACGTCAGTCAGGCTGTGCGATTGGATCATCCGAATGCTTTGGATTTTTTGCAGAGAGATCTCCATAACATAGTGAGATTCTTCGTCGAAGATGTTGGTATTGAGGTTCCAACGGTAGAGGAGCTGTTCAAGGAAATTGTTAATGAGTAGATATAGTCGTATTGGTGTTTAAACTCTGAGACTAAGAACTAGATCCACGGTGTTGAAGCGTGAGTGAACGTAAGGATACCCAGGATACAACACCCAAACGCTTTGTGGTGCCTGGAGTTACCAAGCTCTATGTGAGAGTGCCGCTTGAGAGAATAGGGGTGTTAATAGGTCATGAAGGTGAAGTTCTCAGAAAGGTTATGGAGAGAACAGGTACAAAGATAACCGTGGATAGCGCGAATGGTACTGTGGTCATAGAACCTGCATCGCCCGCCACGTCGCCTTATAACCTGTTAAAAGCTCAAGATTTTGTCAGAGCGATTGGCTACGGATTTTCGCCGGAAAGAGCTATGAGAGTTCTAGAAGAAGATCAAGTGCTCATAGTTATAGACCTTAAGCAATACGTAGGTTCCAATCCGAATCATCTAACCAGGATAAAAGGAAGAATAATAGGTGAACGTGGAAAAGCCAGAAAGAATCTTGAGGAGATGAGTGGGGTCTACATATCCGTTTACGACGATTATGTGGCGATAATAGGAGATTACGAGAGTGCCAACGCTGTTAAGGAAGCGATAGAGCTGTTGATACAAGGTAGGCAACACTCAACAGTCTACAGACACTTAGACAGATTGCTGATGCGTGTAAAACGTAGAGAAAAACTCGAACTCTGGTACAAAGAGAAGCCTCCATGGGAATAGCGAGAGAAGCTTATTAGAGCGGGACATAACTACCATATACCCGGATGAAAGCTGGTGGGCCCGTAGCTCAGCCAGGCAGAGCGGCGGGCTCCAGCCTCTACGGGTCTAACGACCCCTTAAGGGGGATGAGATGAAGCTGGAGCATTGAGGGAGAGACCCGTAGGTCGGGGGTTCAAATCCCCCCGGGCCCACCACAACACCCTATCAACAGAGCTCCTAACAATTCCCACAGCACTTCTCTCCCACAATTTCTGGCACAATGTACTCTCCCTGAAATAGGACTACATTGAAAACACTCTCAAGTGAGTCTGGCACCTCCTCACATACATCAACTTTTCTCGATCATGAACCTTCAATCATTTTCTGACGCAGTCATGACTCTAATGTTTAGCTATAGCTTAATGTTACCATAGTTTCTTGGTACACCTAAAACCAAACATTTCGCTTCAAACTCTTCGTGAATCGACAACCTAGGAAAGCGTCTTGACACATTTCTGGATTAACAGCTGATTTCCTATATCATAGGAGCTGTGCGGCCGTGTTTGTAAAGAATCCAATTAGTTTAATGATAAAGTTCGTGTGGCGGGCCCGCGGGGATTTGAACCCCGGACCACCGGCTTAGAAGGCCGGCGCTCTGTCCTGGCTGAGCTACGGGCCCTTGAGGCTCCACAGTAATATAGATGCTACCGCTTTTTAGTTTTGCTTCAACATGTTCCTAAGAATAGAATCTAGTGCTTTTCTTAACTCCACGGATGATAGAGCAGCGCGCCCCATCGCATGATCCTTTTTACCTCCACCTTTGACTTTATTTCCGAAAATCCGCGCAAGATCTTTGATTATGTTCTTAGCATTGATAATTCTTGAAGCTTCTCTGCCTAAGGATATCTCAAACAATGTTTGATCCTTTGAGAGCGGTGTCAAGACTAATACTACGGCGTTGGGCCTATCCCTAGCTAGTAATTGGATAAGTCTTCTAATCACCTCCTGATCCTCCACTGGTGGCGCATAGTATAGTACTTCGAGGCTATCTATCCTCACGAACTTGTTCTTCAGCAGCTCAAGCTCATTTTTGAGCCACAGTTCTCTGTATTTCCTGACTAATTCTCTCAATGTATTGAACTGTTCAAACCAGCTACTGACCCTAAGCTCTATGTCTTGTCTCGAACCTCCAAATTTTGTAGCTATATTATCGAGCTTGCTCTCCAAGCCACTTGCATACTCTGAGGTTACAGGCCCAGCAACGTATTCAAATCTTATCACACCGTCAGCTATCTTCTCTACATTCACTATCTTTATCGCGCCGACTTCGCACGTATTTCTCACGTGTGTACCAAAACAGGCCTCCGCATCCCATCCTGGTATCTCTACAACTCTAAGTGTTGGCTCTAACGGCACCCCTCCTTGGAACAAGGTGAAACCGTACAGTTTCTCAGCTTCGTTTCGAGGAAGATAGAGAATTCTTACAGGCCTAGCCTCGTCTATTACGGTGTTGGCCAACTTCTCGATTTGGTCTATGGTATCTTTACTTGGTAGCTCGTAGTGTGTTACATCGAGTCTAGCTTTGTGCTCTGTTTTTTCAGCACCAGCCTGCCAGACATGCTCGCCCAGAACTTTTCTTAAGGCGCCTAGAAATATGTGTGTAGCAGTGTGGTGCCGCATTCTACGGTATCTCTTCTGCCAATCAATAATCCCCTCGACTGTCTTGTTTAACAGAATCTCGTCGTTAACTTCGTGTTCTAGAATGTGGACAATAACATTACCTGTTTTCTGTGTATCTACGACACGGTACTTGATGTTATCCACAATTATGTAGCCGGAGTCGCCTAGCTGACCACCTCCTTCGGGATAGAAGGCTGTTTTATCTAACACCACATATCTTCCGTGAACTCCCAACACCTTAGCCTTGAACCTTCTAACGTAGGGATCCTCGTGGAATAACCTCCGAGTTTCTGGGAATTGCGTAGCCCACCTCGCGACATCCTTGGGAAGCTTGGTTTTCTCAAGGTCTTTAAGACTTGATGGCTTCGCGTGGCGCGAAGCTACAATTTCATAAAAGTTTGGTGGTACTATGACTTCCACTCCATACTTACGCAATTCTTCCTTGATTATCTCCGGAGGTATGCCGTGAGAATCGTAGAGCTCCACAAGCTCATCTATGTTCAGAGTCTTCCTCTTGAGTCGGGGTACTGTGCTAGAAACACGCGTTAGTGTTGAGCGATATCTCTTCTCCTCAAGCTCCACGATCCTCGCTATGTACTCCCTGTTTCTAGCTAACGAAGGATAGTCGTAGAACCAGTATTTAACCTGCATCAACACCAATTCGCTTAGCGGCACCTCCGCTTTGAGCATGTGTAACCTCCTTAGACATCTTCTTATAACTAAGCGAGCTAGGTAACCCTCGCCGGTATTGGAGGGAACTATTCCATCTCCCAACATCAGAGCGATGGTCTTGGTGT
>QMWT01000038.1 GCA_003661775.1 Thermoprotei archaeon | reverse complement strand
GCTTCTTCATAGCCCTAGCCGCTGCGCTCGCCACGGGGTACCTGCTATACAGCACCTCCCTTGGCTACGAGATCAGGGTCGTTGGCCTGAACCCACGGGCGGCGAGGGTTGCGAGGATAGATGTTGGGGCTACCTACCTCAAGGTGTTCCTGATCTCCGGGTTCCTAGCGGGGCTCGCCGGGGGCTCAATGGTTCTCGGGGTGTTCGGATCGCTGATCCACAGGTTCTCACCGGGCTACGGCTGGGATGGGATAACGGCTGCGCTGATAGCTAGGAACAACCCCTACGCGGTGATCCCCGCAGCCCTCCTCCTAGCGGCTCTGAGAACAGGGTCCATAGGGATGATGATAGGGGCCGGGGTCTCCAACGAGCTTGTCCTAGCGGTCCAGGGGCTGATCCTGGTGGCCGCAGCCGCTCCAGAGGCCTACTCCATGCTAGGGAGAGTCGTTAGGGGTGCGAGGGGTGGTGGTGCATGAGCCTAGACCTCGTGATCGCGTTGATAGACTCGACCCTTAGGCTAGGAACGCCCATAGCCCTCACAGCCCTTGGAGAGCTAGTTGCTGAGCGCTCCGGGGTTGTGAACATAGGGATAGAGGGGATCATGGTTATAGGTGCATTCGTATCAGTAGTCGCCACGTTCTTCACAGGGAACCCCTTCGTAGGGGTCGCCGCCGGGATCCTCGTAGGGATCCTGCTAGGGCTTCTCCACGGAGCTATGAGCATCTACCTCTACGCAGACCAGATAGTCATTGGTATGGGCGTTATATTCCTAGGCTACGGGATAACAGCTGTTGGCAACGCCGTTATCTGGGGCCAGCCCGGGTTCTCCGTAGGTGTCCCAACGGTTCCCCACCTAGTTATCCCCATAGCCGGGGTCTCGATGAGCCTTAGCCCCATCCTCTTCCTAACCATTGCCATCGCCCTAGCCCTGAGATACGTACTCAACCATACATGGCTAGGGCTCCGGCTGAGAAGCGTTGGTGAGAACCCCGAAGCCGCTGACGCCCTAGGGGTAAACGTGTTCAGGACAAGGCTACTAGCAACAGTGTTCGGAGGCGCACTCGCAGGTTTAGCAGGGGCCTACCTAGGCGTCGACTGGGGAGGGAGGTTCGTAAGCTACATGAGCGCCGGCCGTGGCTTCATAGCACTAGCATCGATAATAGTCGGGGGATGGCAACCCATGGCAACACTTCTAGCGGGATACCTATTCGGGGTATTCGACGCCATCCAGCTAACACTCGCCCAGATCTACGGCAAACAAGTCCCCCCGCAGTTCTTCCAGATGATCCCCTACATAGCAACGATAGTAGTCTTCACACTGTTCTTCAGAAGAGCAAGGCCCCCAGAAGCCATAGCCAAGCCCTACAGAAGAGAGTAGAACAGTTGACAGAGATCGTTGAGGAAGCCATAAACAGACATAGGCATGGATTCAACCATAGATTGGTTAGGGTGAAGAGGATAAAGCACTTGTCATCTCTAGGTTAACGGCTTCAACGGCTACGCTATTAAGCATACCCCGCCACCCTATTAGAGGAGAAGGTGGTACTCTACGGTTAGACAGTGGCCCTTCATCTAGTTGAGTGAGTACACACCACCTCACTCCTCGAGGAGCTTAATGACGCACCTTATGATGCCCTCCTCATCATCGACACCGCTGCAGGCCTTGATGAGGCCCCAAGCCTTTACGGCTTTGACCACCTCCCTACATAGAGTACGCGCCTCCTCCGAGCACCTAATGTCCCCTTCGAAGAGAACACGCGGACCGCTTCCCGGGACGTAGAACACGTATGCTTTAACCCTCAGCTGCCTAGGCTTAATGATTGCGTACCCTTTACTCAGGTTGATCCTAACCAGGTCGGCGTGAAGCACCTCAGTAACCTCAAGGAATATCTCAGTGAGCCTAGCTCTTCCCTCCCTAACGAACTTACTCACCGCCTGCTTACTCACACCTAACTCCTTAGCCACCTCAGACTCACGCTTACCATCACCATACACAGCCAAGAGAGCCTCCTCCATTCTCTTTGGCAACTTAAGCATAACTGCCATCCTCGGAACCCTCGCGACTCTCCTTCATAACGTTAAGTACCATACCCATGAATTCCCTCGCCACCTCAGCGCCTGCCGTCCCAACGGCGTAGTACCTTCCTCTAGCATCAACTAGGATGACTACATGGTTCTTACCAGCAAAGAAAGCTATTGCCATCGCTAGTGCTGCGAAGAGTAATACACTTACTAACCAGACCGCGACATCTGCTAGGTTCGAGAATATTGACCTACCGTAAACGTCTCTATAGAGGAATCCCACCGCAATAGATACTACATACGCTGAAACCACGGCCGTAGCTATAGATGCTTTCACGAGGAATCTCCTGTAAGAAGACGCAGTAAACATAAGGTACATGAGGAGAAGGACACCCATTATTACAGGGATTACCATTAAGGGAAGGTACGCGGGGTTCGGATAAGCACCCCTAACCACGACATACATCAGCGGGAGAATCATCACTAATATGAAAGGCACTAGCAACGCCTTAAAGTACTTCACTAACCTACCCCTGCTCAACTCGTTAATGTCAAAGATCTCAGTAACGTCCCTCACAGCGTACCTAATGACGGGCTTAGGGAAGCCGTACTCAAGCACTACGCACCCATTACGAATAACTACGCGATTTCCGGTAGCCACTAAATTCATAGCTATGCCTGTAAGGAAAAGCACTAGGAAGTAAGTCTCCGAATGCGACACAACAGCAATTAATGCGAAGGTAAGTAATACGAAGGCCACGCTATTCAGGATTGCTGGGAGGCCCGAATATGGCAGAGGCCACATTCTATGCTCGTTCACCACAGTCCACCTGAGTAAACCCTGCTAGGTTTACCTTAATAATCCTTACTTTAAACAAATAGCAAACACGTATTCCGTGGAATAGGGTTAATCCTGCCTTACGATAGCTTCGAACATTAGTTCTACTGATGAGCGTTTTAAGATAGAAAACGCCGCATTCCACGTAAACGCATCTAAGGTAAATACGTAGGTGTAGGTGGTGAGTAAGGCTGTTCAGAAGGCTACTCCAAGTAGCCTTAGCAGGGCTAGCTCTGCTATTAGTCCTCCTAAGGGTTTTGCCTACGGATACGGTAAGACATCCACGGTAACACATAACGTAGGCTTAAGTGACGTAAGTCTGACCTCCCCAAGCCTCCTACCCTATGGGTCCACGATGAGGGTAGGGGTCAGCACGAGTGTAAGTAAGGAACTGGTAACCTTCTATATAAGGAAGGACTTAACAGGTATGGGAATAACTCCATTTCTTCCTTATCGTATACCGTATTCTTGATCTTCACGAAGAACCGTAGTCTTCGGGGAACTCCTTCCTAACCTCCTTTAACAGCCTCTCAATGCGAGTACTGTAAATCTTCTTCCCCTCAATATACTCATCAGAATATCCTGAGCATCACTAGTACTTACTTCGATGGCGTTCCTCCCAGTAGAATTAGGGAAGGCTGTAGGTATTTAGAGCAGGTAGAATTGCGCTAGAACGCGTTGGATTGCATATGTGGGGATTAGAGCTTATGTTCCAGGTCTGTTCATCGCTGATGATCAGCTGAGATAGATATTATGCTAAAATTATGAACATCACCGTGTTAGAAGTTGAAGGACTGGGCAGTACGGATGTTCAAACGAAAGGAGGAGATATTGTTGTCCGACGGTTATTGTTTTTAATTTGCAGAACTCTCAATGGAGTAGCTAATAGCAAATGCTGTACAAAGCCCAATCATTGGCTTTCAACTTGTTGACCTTTAAGCCCAAAGCGTATGATTCTCCATTCTAAATGTTCATACCAGACGGAATTTGTTTCACTATAATTAGTTTACGGTCTTCCTGGGAGTTTGTCGAAATGGTGCAATCAAAAGCTGCGAGAATGTAGTGATGTAGGAACGAGTTTAGATATAGAGAAGAATGATAAAAAGCTTTAGCCCTGCGCCCATGCACTTCCCCAACATGATTGTGTGACACAGTGTAGCGCACTGAGCGGTGTGCGATAGAACCTTGCTCTAGGATTCTGTACTAGCACTCTCAGAAGTTGCTCACGTAGTCTCCAGGTCCTGGACATAGCTCAATACACCGTAAAGTTCAAGTATTCTCAGAGGAAAAAAGCTTTACGATGTTTGGGAGTGATTTATCCAAGAGATTGAATACTTTAACGAGGTTAATACAGCTAGTTAAAGCCAAGCACATAATCTTTAGACCCGATGGTCTAATAGTGTTCAGACGTGGCTCCCTGCAAGGACTCGAAGTCTTTGCTGATCCTGGAACCATAGCTCTACTCACACTTATTAGAGACTATAACTTCGAGGAACGTGAGTTAGTTGACAGTGTAGCTGAGTTAGTAGGGCTGGAAAACCTATCAATGGTTTTAATTGATAGAGCTGAGAAGTTGCTTCAGATATACGAAGGCAAGTACATACCCGAAGAGTGGTGGCACCCAAGTGAAGCGCGCTATCCAAATGTAATGATATGGGAAATTACTTGGAGTTGTAACCTAAGGTGTGTATATTGCTACGCTAATGCGGTCTCTGGATATACTATGCTAACGATGGATCTTGATAAAGCTAAGCAATTGATCGATAAGGTATCTGGAAAGATACTGCAGGTATGGATTGGTGGAGGCGAGCCCACACTGCATCCACGTCTTGTGGACATATTATCGTACCTTAGGAGACATGATTTCTACATATGTATTTCAACGAATGGCATTGTAGTGTCTAATAACAAAATGTTGTTGAAGAAGATAGGGGAGATTGTTGATGAGGTGCACATTCCGCTTGATGGCAGCAAACCCGAAATACATAATCGCTTACGGGGAGGATTTAATGAGGCCGTTAAGGCAATAGAGTCCTTTGTTAAATTGGAGGGTCCCTTAGTCGCTGTGACTACCACAGTATCGAAGATTAACATAGATGATGTGCCGAATATCATAGAGCTTGCTGCATCGCTGGGGGCACAATATTACTTGTGGGGTCCACTAGTTCCATGCGGTCGAGGAACAAGGTTAATGAATTTAGTGCCATCTACTGAAGACCTAATGAGGCTATACACAACTCTTCTTAAAAAGAAGTCCGAATTGGCTGGTAAAATAACAATTCTTACGAATGTTCCTGGAGTAACAACGATTAAACTATTGAAACCTACCATGAAATGTGGTGCTGTCAACTACTACATTACAGTGCACCCCAATGGGGATGTATTTCCATGCCTTTATTTGAGAGACCCAGAGTTTAAGATGGGTAACCTGCTAGAAAGTGATTTAGATTATGTACTCAATAGCCCTGTATCACTGTTCTTCAAAGAGATAGACTCCATAGTAAAGCTGATTAGCAAATTTCTGAAGGTTGATGGGAAGTGCTTGCATTGTGAACTTTTCAAACGTGGTTACTGTAACACTGGTTGTAAGGTAATGAAAATGCTATTTAATAGGAGTATTCTTGAGCCATTCGTATGGTGTTCTGTGGACATAGAATCGTCTCCTCTCCATGCTCTGAGAGGTCGGTTGGTTAAGGAGGGGAACCAGCATGCTTTTAGAGATAGTATCACTCACCAAGGTTTATAGCGATGGTACTGTAGCTCTGAAAGATATTACGTATAGCTATAACTATTTAGGGAAACAACTGCTCTTCGTAGGTACTAATGGAGCTGGAAAAACCACTCTTTTGCGGATTCTAGGTGGGCAACTGTATCCTACGTCTGGAAGAGTCCATCTACTGGGGATCGATGTATTAGACAATTTTGAGAAACTAAGGAAGAGGATAGCGTTCTTACCGCAAGATATAAGACCCTTTCTATATGCGCTTACCCCTAAGATGTACATAGTCTCCTACCTTATGATTCGAGGCTACTCCTATATCGACGCCAATATTATTGCAAATAGAGTACTAGAGGAGTTCGATCTTAAGAACTTTGCTGAGAAGAGTATCTATACGCTATCGGGAGGTTTAGCTAAACGCACGTTCATTGCCATGATTTTGGCTGCTGAGGAGGCCGACGTTTACATTCTCGACGAACCTTATACCAACTTGGATCCGTATTCGAGAATTCTGCTGTGGAGTAAGCTGAGGAGACTATGTAGAAGTGGCGCTAGTGTGATCATGGCTTCACACTTCCTAGAGAGTTTTGGAGAGTACGTAGATGAAGTGGTAGTACTTCATAGAGGAAGAATTGTCGCCTCTGGTAATCCGCAGAGCCTTCTCAGTGATGTTGTACGCGGTAAGAGAACCAAGATTGTGGTGAAGAGTGCAGACTCTGCACTAATTGGCTATGTGAAGAGAATTTGTAGAGGCTGTGAAGTGGTGCAGATAGAGGACGCCATCATAATCTACTCCGACGAACATAGTGATGATGTAATCTACGAACTTGGTAAACGTGGATACAGAGTAGATGTTTTGCCCGTAAATCTAAGCGATATAGTTGTAAAACTCGTTACAAAGGGTATTGGTAGAAATGGGGATGCGAGCTCTTAAATCCATGCTTTGCATGTACACGAGACAGATGCTGGGTTTGCTGTACTTCTACACCATGGGATACCTACGCCGCGAATCAGTTATGTGGTTAGGATCTATTCTCGACACCGTTGCCATGCTCACTCTTCTCATACTGATTGGCAGAGGCACTCTGTTTCCCCACATACTTGTCGGAGCTAGCATAGCTTTTGCATACGGTGCTGGTGTAGGACAGCTATCCGTTGACCTAGTCGGACTACGTCTATCAAAGTTCAAATATGTCTTCGTATCGTCTCCGCTCTCTCCAACTATATACATGATTGGTGCAGCTATTGGTATGAGCATACCATCGTTGATATACTTAATTCCGATAGTGAGTATAGTGGTGGCTATCCAGAGACCCGGCCTAGCTGCTGTATTTCAGTATCTCGTAGTACTATTGTGCGTGTGGATTATAGGTATAGGACTAGGCTTCCTAATAGCATCGTTTTCGCGTACATCTATACATGCTATGTATGCGAGCAGAGTATTGATTTCGTTGACCGTGTACCTTATGCCAGTGTACTACCCCCTTAGCTCGCTACCTGAATACATACGTATACTAACGTTCGTTTCCCCAACAACACATGCAGCACTGATTGCAAGAAGCCTGCTTGGTATAAGCGGTGCAGCCTCATCAAGTCTAAACTACATAGCGCTTGGCCTATTCACTACGGCAATACCTGTTGTCGCTCTAAAATATGGTAGATGGAGAGAAAATGATTAGATACCATGCTTTCCGCGACTAGTTTCAACCGCTTGACAATGCCGATCGTCAATGGGATGGAAGCCTCGTCTTCAGACTGATAATTAGGTATTTAGCGTAAACTTTCCAGTTAATGAACAGTTGACTGAGAGCTGACCTGTTATAGAGAGGCTTTATTAGCGATCCGGTACATGTTCTGCGCAGTAGGGAGGGTTTGTGTCTGTATCGCTTCAGTTGCCGAGAGCTATTGTTGAGGAGATCGTGAAGAGGGCTAGTGAGGCGGGTGTATCGGTAGAGGAGTACTTGCTCGATATCACCACTAGGGATATAGACCCTGTCACTGCAGCCGAGAAGTATGTCGTGAGTGCTCAGTAGCTCCTAGATGAAGCTGTGAATGAGCTTGCCAAGGGAAACCTTAGACGGGCCTCAGAGAAGATCTGGGGTGCATGTGCACTAGCAGTGAAAGCCCACGCACTTGCTAGGAAAGGCACTAGGCTGGAGTCCCATAGGGATCTATGGGTGTACAAGAACGAGATCGCGAAGGAGCTCGGTGGATGGGTCAGGATAGCGTTTAAGCTCGCTGATTCAATGCATAGGAATTTCTATGAGGATTGGGCGACAAGGGAGGATGTTGAGGATGTGCTTAAGGAAGTAAAGAGACTAGTTAGAGCAATAGCTGAATCCATAGAAAGGAGTACTAGTGAAAGACCTGGTACGAAGAGCTAAATGGGTTAAGTCATAGGGCTAGCAGGGCCATAGGTCTAGAGAGCGTTTCTTGGAAGCGAGCTCGTAACTACGAATCCATTTACCTTGTGAATGAATAGATAATTCTGAACACTTTCACAGCCTAGGTCTTAAGGCAAGGCATTGATAGGTTGGATCCCTCAACGAATTCTACGTATAGATGCTATAAAGACAGTGATGCTCTGGGATATGGGCGAGGCGCTGTTAGAGGGCGGTGGTAGCAATAACCCATCTCTTACCCCTAACTCTGATCTGCTCTATAGCTACGCCGTAGACATGCTCTAGGATCTTCGTGCTGAGTTCCTCAGGATTCCCGCTGAATACGATGGTGCCTCGGTTAAGCACCACGATCCTGCTGGCTATCGCTAAGGCTTCGTTGGGGTCGTGCGCAGTGAAGGCAATTGCTATGGATCTATGTGAAAGCTCCTGAATGAGGTTAAGTATCCTTAGCTTGTTCCCTAGGTCGAGGCCTGAGGTGGGTTCGTCTAGGAGTAGGGCCTGGGGGTTCTGGGCTAGGGCTCTCGCTATGAGCACGAGCCTCTTCTCGCCTCCGCTAAGCGCGTTGAAGGGTCTATGGGCTAGGTGGTCAACTCTTAGGAGCTTCATGATCTCTAGGGCCTCTTCATAGTCGTGCTTCCTGGGTGTTCCGAGTAGCCCTAGGTGCGGAGCCTTTCCCATCAGCACTACCTCAGCTGCGGTGTAGGGGAAGGGAACCGTGTTCTCCTGAGGAACATAGGCGATCACCCTAGCCAGCTCTCGGGGCCTATAGAGCCCTACATCTCTGCCATTCACAAGCACCTGGCCTTCGAATGGTTTGAGGAGCCCTAGCATAGTGCGCAGGAGCGTTGTCTTCCCAGCGCCGTTAGGCCCTAGGATCGCCAGGATCTCTCCTCTGCACAGCTTCAGCGAAACCCTTCTGATCACCGTTGATCCGCCGAGCCTAGCGGAAACCCCTTGCACCTCGATTACGCAGACCATCGCCTCGCCACCCTCCTCAGGAGGTAGGCTAGGTAGGGAACCGTGATCAGCGTGGTTACGACGCTCAGCGGGATCTCGAAGGGGAATAGCGTTCTGCATAGCGTGTCGGCCAGGGGTAACACCACGGAGCCCACGGCCATCGAGGTGGGGATCAGGACACGGTTATCCGCTCCGAATAGAGCCCGGGCTACGTGGGGTATGACAAGCCCTATGAACGCGACGATCCCCGTAACACACGTTACCGAGGCCACCGCGGCTGCTGAGGCCGCTAGCACCAGTAGCCTCTCCTTCTCCACATCAACCCCTAGGCTCCTAGCCTCATCCTCGCCAAGCGACAGTATGTTGATCCTCCACCTCATGGCTATGAGGAGGGCTAGGCCTACCGCTGCACCGGGCACGGCTACGGGGTAGGAGC
>QMWT01000037.1 GCA_003661775.1 Thermoprotei archaeon | reverse complement strand
GGGCTTGATTACTATTTTTAATCCCGTTATCATACTAAAAGAGGAGGAAGCCGGGTCGTCTAGCGGCCAAGGATGCGGGGCTTTGGACGCCTAAGCGGCAGGCGGAAGAACCCCCGTGACCGGGGTTCGAATCCCCGCCCGGCTACCAAACAACTTCTGCCATGTCAGTTCTACGACGTGATCTTCCTGTATATGATCCCCGCAAGTTCAAGAATAAGCTTCGCTCCTAAGAACACGGTCGATTCGCTTGGATCGTATGCAGGGGCTATCTCAACTATGTCGACAAGCCAAGTATTCTCATCTACTACCTTGCTAAGGACATGGAGAAGTTGTAGAGGTGTTAAACCTAGGGGCTCCGGTGTTGTAACACCGGGTGCATAACCCGGATCTAGAACATCCATATCTATCGACAGGTGAACCACGTCATACTCACTAACTTTCTTCATAAGCCTGTACATAACCTCCTTTATTCCCATTTTTTCGAAATCAAAGCTTGTTATGACAGATATCTCGTTGCGCTTCATGAAGAGCACCTCCTCTTCTGATAAGGCTCTTACCCCGACAAGCATTATGTTCTCAGGACCCGAGATCTCGGCTATCCTCCTTGCAACTGTTGCGTGGCAGAGCTCCAACCCCATAAAGTTCTCTCTTAGATCAGCGTGCGCATCAAATACCAAGTAGAGCACTTTCCTATTTCGATGAACTCTTTCCAAAGCCCTGAATGTGCCAACAGATATAGTGTGTTCACCTCCTATCACGAACAACCTTCGGTTCTTCTCAAGAAGCGATCTCACTACAGTCTCTACATTACTTAGACTCTTCCTTGCATCACCCTGCACGACCACGACGTCACCAATATCATGAAACCCTATCTTCTCCACGTCTATATGTGATAAGAGAGAATAAGTTTCAAGAGATTGCGAAGCTACTCGTATACGAAGAGGGGCGAATCTCGTACCCGGTCTGTAGCTGGAGGTAGTATCAAGGGGGGCTCCCAAGACCGTGAACGGCGTCTCCTCCGGCTTCTTCGAAAACCCGAGGAACGCTACCGGGGATTCATTTATGTAGAGCTCGTACATAGTACCCACCTTTTCTCGCTACGATTCCGCTGATCATGTTCTGCTTTAAAAGAGGCTTGCGATAACTTTGGTGGTCTAGGTGCAGTCACGTCATGAATCCGCGAAACAATGTACTGGATCTAGCCACTAGGAGAGGCTTCTTATGGCAATCTCACGAAATCTACGGAGGAATAGCAGGTTTCTACGATCTGGGACCTTTAGGTACTCTAATGGGATACAAAATCATCGACCTATGGAGAAAGATGTTCATCAGACGCCACCAAGAGTTTGTTGTAGAAATAAAGACTCCCATCATAACGCCCGCCATAGTTTTCAAGGCCAGCGGACACGAAGAGCATTTCACGGACTACGCTGTCGAGTGCAAAAGTTGCGGAAGAGTCTACCGTGCTGACCATCTGATAGAGGAGATGCTTAAAGTCAAAGCTGAGGGGTTGAAAGCTCATGAACTTGAGCGTCTAATCAGAGAGTACTCTATTAAGTGTCCTGCATGTGGGGGTGAACTAAGTTCTGTGCGCGCTTTCAACCTGCTTTTCGTAACTTATGTAGGTCCTTATAGTGAGAACAACAAAGCGTATCTAAGACCCGAAGCAGCTCAGGGGATGTTTGTAAACTTTAAAAAAGTCTATGAATACATGAGAAGGAGAATGCCTCTAGGGATCGCACAGATAGGCCGCGTAGCGCGCAACGAAATCTCGCCAAGACAGAGGTTGATAAGACTGCGCGAATTCACGATAATGGAGATGGAATTCTTCTTTGATCCGAGAGATCCAAAGGTTGAAATACTCTACGAACGTTGCAGCCACCGCAAGATAAGGGTGCTACGTGCCGAGGATAAAATGCGCGGTGGCGGCCCTATAGAGGTCACGCCCGTTGAGGCGTATGAAGAGAAGATCATCATGTGTCCCTGGCTCGCATACTGGATGTGCGTGGCACAAGAGTTTATAGAAGCTCTTGGGGTACCCTACAAAGACACTATGTTTGAAGAGAAGGCCCCGCACGAACTAGCTCACTATTCCAAGCAAACCTTCGACCAGCTCGTTAGAACTGAGCGGTGGGGATGGATAGAGGTCTCGGGGCATGCCTATAGGTACGATTACGATTTATCTAGACACACGAAGTTTAGTGGTGAGGATCTCTACGCATTGAGAAGATTGAAAGAGCCTAAGTTAGTGAGGCGTGAGCAATTAAGGATAGACAAAAAGATCATCATAGAGCACTTCGGAAGAAGTGCAGCCGAGGTATTCCGCACACTTCACACGATCCCTCAAGATAAACTTATAAAAATAGTGAAGGAGAGCACGGGAGAATTCGTGAAGATAAAGAATTTCGAGATCCCGAAGAGCGCTCTTAAGATCGAGGTGGTTGAAGAGAAGGTCGATGTTGAGAAGTTCTTACCGCACGTAGCTGAGCCGTCATTCGGGCTGGAGAGGCTTATCTACGTGGCTTTAGAGCACGCCTATAGAGAGGATAACGAACGTGTATATCTAGCACTTCCTCCATACATAGCACCGATACAGGTAGCTGTGTTTCCGCTAGTGTCAAGAGAACCTCTAACATCGATCGCACACAGCCTCTACAAAGACTTGGCTGAAGAATTCGATGTTATCTATGACGACAGTGGAACAATAGGTCGCAGATATGCGCGCGCTGATGAGATCGGGGTTCCGCTGGCCGTGACGATAGATTACAAGACTGTCGAAGACCATACCGTGACTATAAGAGATAGAGATAGCAAGAAGCAGGTCAGGGTGCCCATGCCTAAAGTCGCTGAGGTTGTGCGTCAGGTTATTAGAGGTGCTAAGTTATTAGAACTGGGATTCCCTGAGGTTTAGAAGCAGTGATGCTAAATGAACTCTAAGAGGTTTGAGTATTATGAGTGGCCAACAAAGTTCGGAAAAAGCGCAGCAAAAAGTCGATATTAAGAAGTTGGTAGCCGTAGTACCTCCCCCAACCATGCTGTTCGGAGGTAAAGCAAAGAAAGTTCGCGAGAAGAGAATCAGGTTGAGGTACGATAACTCTGTGAAGCCTGATGAGGCCAAGATCTCTAAGAGGCTCGCCGAAGAACTCGGGATAAAAGACATGCTCGAGATTACTGTCGCAGGTAAAAAGAGGTTCAGGTTCAAAGCAATAATAATTGATTCTGCACTAGGTGATTATGTCTTCGTAAATCCCGATCTGATGAAAGAAAATGGTATTGCGGACAACAGTATATGCACTATCAGAAGCGTTGCTTCTGGGTGAAAAAGCATTGGCGCTAGACACAATTAAGGATTTTGAAAGAGCCGTGCATAGACATTCTAACTTGATACGCTTAGGAAGGAAAGCTATCTTGAAACTCCGCTACAATAGCCAAGAGCTAGACAGGGCCATAGAAACCCTGAGAAAAATCACGGAAGAGAGAAGGAAGCTAATTAATATAATGCGCTCATTGCTCAGCGCAGCCTATATACCTCAGAATCTCAACGAGAACATAGACTTGCTCACATTCTTCGTGCTTGAAGTGTCGGTGAATGAAGATAGAGAACTTCTTAGCAGGTTCAGCTACGTCATAAAGAGGCACGGGATCGAGCTCGAGGATGAGGATAAGAAAGAGCTGTCTAGGGCAAGAAAGGATATCGAAGAACTTGAGAGAGTTTCTAAAGAGCTTCTTAGTAGAATCAAGAGCTGAGCCCACCATCTTCAAAACTTTTAATTTTAGCCTTAACATCATATAGTGGATGCTGAGGGTCAGGTAATGGCAGACGAGACTATCAAGCCCTACGACTATGCAAGAGCTAGCATCGCAGAAATGAATATCGTAGAACAGTTAAGGGATTTAACAACCCGCCTATACGACGTAATTGACGAACTGAACGAGATTCTGAATGACTTCTTCTCAGAACGCTACGAAGCAATAAAGGTCAGATTCGAACGTGTTAGGCATAGGAAGCGTGAATTCGAGAAAAAATACCGAGACGCAATGTTTCACCTCGTAAGAGTGGGTATAGGTCTTGAATTCAAAGATATCTACGCGCAGATCTATCGACTCCTACTAAGATTCTCCGAGGAACTTGAATCAGCTTCTCTAAGACTCTATGAACTCTCGATAAGAGAGGCTAAGCTCGACGATGAGATAACGGTTTCGCTACAGAGGTTCCTCGAATACATAAGAAACTCTTTAGAAGGAATAGCTGATGTAACCCAGTACGTGTTCATCAATGCTAAGCGCGGCTTAGAGGGGCTGGACAGCGTGTTCGTTGCCGAGGAACACTGTGATGAGCTATACAGAGAACTTCACCTTAAAATGCTCCGGACAAGAGATGCCGAGCTCCTCAATCTAACTATTCTCCGGGAACTTGTTGAGATATTCGAAGACTCCATGGATACATTAATGCATGTCGCCGAGAACCTTAGATGGATATTCATGCACAAGGTATGATAAGGCTATGAAAGTGCCTGTATACATAATCGGTGCAAAAGCTGTTCTCTTCGACAAGGAGGCTGGCAATAAACTTCTTCAAGAGTTCTACGGAAGACCTCTGGCCGAACGGAAACCTAGACCAGGGGAAGTGTACGATCCTCCTTTCACACTCTCGCTTTACGAAGCACTGTACCTCTGTGAGAAGGGGGTAGTCGAACCCGTTCACCAAGGGCATCGTATGGGGTGTGAGGAGCTTAGAGGATATGCTGAGAGTACGGTGCCTGGTTTCCGTTATCGTTATGCGGTATACCGGGATTTGAGAAGCAGAGGGTACATAGTTAGGTCTGGACTTAGATTCGGAGCGGATTTTACAGTGTATGAAGTTGCCCCGGGAATTGAACATGCGCCCTATGTGATCTTGGTGTCGAAGCGGAACGAGCTAGTAGACCCTATATCTATAGTGAGGATCGGCCGCGTTAGCCACAGTGTAAGAAAAAGACTAGTACTCGCAGTTGTCGACGAGGACTGCTCCCGTATTGAGTATATAATATTTAAGTGGGTTAAGCTCTAACGAGTTTTGAGCAGAGGAATCTAGACGTGTTTGGTATCCGAAGGTGAAGCTGTTGACGAGAGATAACGAGCCCTTTGGTGCGTATTCTAAGAAGATACGCCCAAGAAGAGGCGGTGTCCCTGGAAGCCGGAGAGAGCATGTTCCTCGTGAAAAGATGTTTAGAGAACGACTTGAGCCGCGCCCCATAGATGGTGTGTGCAACCCGTTATGCCCTTTCTTCAGATGCAGCCGTGGGGCACTGATAATTAGGAGAACAAATACTCGCGGTAAGATGCAGCCCACCGCATTCTGTACATGGGTTGGGGATCTCTGTATAGGTACGAAGTGTCAATACGCTCACTGTGCACGCAGAGCCTTACTTCCTGATGGTAGATGCCTTTATGCTGTGAGAGAGCAGGAGAAGCAACGACAAGAAGAGGATTTCGAGAGAGAGCTTGAGAGAGAGCTAAAAGAGGAAGAGAGAGCCATGTCCAGGCTCATTCGTAGAAGATACGGCAAGGATCTAGAGGAGGAGTTTTTCTAGTCCACCGACTGTAGAGATCATGTTTTACCCCAAGAACATCGAGTACTTTACCTACAACGAAATCCACAAAACTTCTAACGTTGCCCTCAACCCCGTAGAAGCCCAACACAGCAGGTATAACAATAACCCCTCTCTCAGCGAGCCTCAACAAGTTTTTGAGTTCTGCTACGCCTAGCGGCGATTCACGGAACACCACGATCACCTTACCTCGTCTTCTCAGTATCGAGATCAAGGCTCTCGAAGCAAGATCCTCCTGCAACCCCTGTGCAAGCGATGATATCA
Source organism: Thermoprotei archaeon (assembly GCA_003661775.1). GTDB lineage: Archaea > Thermoproteota > Thermoprotei_A > Sulfolobales > Ignisphaeraceae > QMWT01. The sequence continues at coordinate 3,589 of QMWT01000037.1, read as the reverse complement.
ACCTCATCGATGCTGGAGCAGCGATCCCCACCTCCGCCAAGAAGCTGCTGCTAGCGAGAGGAGCGTCTATCTCGTTCGCCAAGTACACCTCCTTCGAGAAACTTCTTAAGAGCTTCACGAATCTGTTTCTACCTAGACATTCATAATCTGCTACTAACAGACCTTCCTGCGTTACGATCGTGTATACCTCACCTACTTTACTCAGCACTTCTGCTAAGCGAAGACCTACAACGACTCCGCTAGCCCCTGATATTACGAGAACTACCTTCAAGGCTCAGACCTGCGCGGGCTTATCACCACTCAACCCTTTCGAGCTTCATCACAGCCAGGCTCTCCGAGATTTCTGTGTATCTCTAGAACTGTGAGATAAGAATTTGTGTAGTGGTGTCGAGAGAGGTTGAGCTCTCCATGACAAGGTTCGCGAACAAGATAACTTCCGCAGGCAACGATTGTTGGCTATACAGAATACGAGACTTCTGACGCCCCCACAATTTTACTATTAGAACCCTTACCTCTTGTACACGGTGATGCACACATGAAAGTATCTCTATCATGGATTGTTCTTCTAGCCCTTGCAGCTGCTCTAACGTTATCCACAGATGCTGGCAGTAGTGGATACGTAGCAGCTTTCTACTATGTGTGGTATGGTGATGGTGGTAGGCATTGGAACGATAGTGCTTGTAACACCGTTGTGGATACTCCCGTCGTAGGCTTCTACTCATCGATGAATAGAAGTGTAGTCGAGTGGCAGCTGAGACTTATGAAGGACATAGGCATCGACGTGGTCATAGTCTCTTGGTGGGGCCCAGGCTCTTACGAGGACAACGCCACAAAACTCGTTTTCGAAGTGGCGAGGGAGGTTGGGATCAAGGCAGCTATAATGGTTGAACCGTGGCTGGGGAACGACCCCTCGCTGTACAACGAGACCTGGTGGAAACAGGTACTAGATTATATATGGAACACCTACGCGGTTCCCCACGCAGATGTCTACTTCTCATGGTACGGCAAACCCCTCCTCGCAGCCTTCAACCCCATAGGCTACCAGTACAGACCCGTCGATGAACGCTTCTCCACAAGGATCGTGGGGCATATGAGCTACGTAGACTGGCTGTACTGGTCTGTACCCCCGAGGACAAGCAGCAATGGTGTTGTGAGTGTCATGCCTAGATACGACGATTACTACCTGTATCTTTCAGGTGCTAGGGACAAGTACTACAGGTACGACCCGCACCTAACCGAGGGCCTCTACAAGGATCAGTGGAGCTACGTGCTGCAGAACAAGGATATGGTTAGAATGGTTATCATAACGACGTGGAACGAGTACCACGAGAGGACTATGATCGAGCCCCACTGGGATGCAACAGCTGGCGTAGACCCGTACCACCTCTACCATCTAACCAAGGAATTTGTAGAGAGCTACAGAGCCTCTACTATCATAGCATCCATAATCACAGTAACTACCAGGAGTATACTTGCAGGAGCCGCTGAAAGTTTTTAGGAGTGGAGAGGTGATGGTGTGGCGCCGGGGGGAGGATTCGAACCTCCGACCACGGGGTTAACAGCCCCGCGCTCTACCAGCTGAGCTACCCCGGCGCACCGTCCACACTTCACCCTCTCCACTCCTAAAAACTTTCATTTTGATTCTCTTCCTAGGAGATGTATGTAGCGAAGCACTATAGCTCCGTAGAGAGGCGCTGTAACAGGGTCTGTACCTATGGAGAAATGAAGAAGTTCGCCACAGCGCTGAGTTATCTTAACCAGCTTCTCCTTGATCGTGTGTTCCTCGGCCGATGTGTACAGAGCTATACAGGCATCACCTCCTTGAGGCTCATAGGTGTGAGGCGTAAGTATCACATGCGTGTTTGGGGGAGCATAACGTTTGATCTCCTCAGCTACGGACTTCATAGCGTAGCTGTAGATAACTTCTACCACACCCTTCACCCCCTTAAAACATTCTATAACTTTCTCGTACTTCTCGAGGAGTTCGTTCACCACAGACCCTAACTCTAGTTCTCTCTCCAACCTCCTGCTTCTAACCCCACCACTGCTAGATGCTAGTCTTAACCACGCGTGAAGCAGTGTCAATGTATAGGGAGCTCTGACCTCAATGATGCGGGGACATCTCACAAATTTCTTAAGCTCGCTACTGACCTCCCCCGTAACAGCTATTCTCCTTAATCCCAGCAAGTCTAAAGCTATATCGCTCTTGATGAAGCAGGTGGTGCTTCCAGGCTCTGCGAGTAGCACAATGAAGCCATGCGCTTCCCTGCTGTAAGGAGCGAGGAGGTGAGCGTAGCTATCTGCGGGTATTACGGTCACGCTGCTGCGCTCCATGAAAAGCTTTAGTACTAGTTCGAGCTGTTTTGCCGCGCCTTCTACAGCTCCGCAGTACGCTATGATCACATCCTCTGACGGGTCTAGGGATTCGAGGGAGCTGCGCAGCTCCGAAGCTATCTTAGCTGACTCTCTCTCCACCTGCTGCAGCTCCTCTAGTAGTTGAGATAGAAGTTCTTTGTTAGCTTCCCTCCTCTCCGCCCTCGCCATACTCCTCCTCTTTAAGGAGCTCTAAAAATATCTCTCGATAAAACTCTTCTTTTTCTTGCTCAAGCTCCTCCTTCCTCCTCAGCATCCTCTCAGGTGCTTGGCTAACGATTGAGGTTGTCATTACCCGGGCACTGCTCTCGGTCTTGATGGTATAGTCCTGCGTTGTAACAGCAGCGAACTCGAGCTCGTGTCCGCACTTAGTGCATCTGAGAACTGTTTTATTCCCTCTGCGGGTGGGCATTAGCAGCCCTCCACACTTAGGACAGAACTTCATGTGCTTTCGCCGTGCTGCTATAAGACTGGGAAGAAGGTTTATAAGCTTATGTAGCTATCGTTATGGCCTCAGCGTCTGGTATCTACATCATTACGGATATCAGAGGTAATACCATTCATCACCGGGCTCCAAACATTCACATTCTCTCCAGTGGTTCTATACCTAGTAGTCTGAGCCCGTTGCTTATCACTATTTTAACTCCGTTGACTATGACCATTTTGAGAGCCTGCTTGTACTCATCCGGTTCTCTGAGCACGGGGTCCTCATCGTACCACGAGTTGAATATGTCGGCCACAGCGAGCAGGTATGATGCTAGTGCGGAGGGATCCAGAGATTGGGATGTCTCTACAAACACCTGTGGAAACTTCGCTATCAGCTTGAAGAGTCTGCGGCGGCTGGGCTTCTCGCGTAGGGTGGAGGCGGCTTTAACGGCTTTCTCGACATCTATCGCCGTGTTCACCCCCAGCTCTCTCGCTTTCCTCAAGATCCCCATGCACCGGGCGTAGGTATAGAGTAGATACGGCGCGGAATTTCTCTCGAAGTTCAGCACGTTCTCCCATTTGAACGTGACGGGTCTCGATGGAGTTACCTGGAGTAGTGTGAACTTGATCGCCGCTATCCCTATCTTCTCAGCCGAGTCGGGGTTGTACAGACCTCTCTTCTTAAGCTCCTCCAGGACCCTGCGCTTCGCCTCCTCCATGAGCTCATCCAAGGTTATGTACCTACCGCGTCTCGAACTCATCTTCGCTCCAGGCACATTCACTATCTCGT
>QMWT01000036.1 GCA_003661775.1 Thermoprotei archaeon | reverse complement strand
GTTCTCAGCCGGAAACCACCACTTCCCACAAACCTCGGAACGGCGGCCCGCAGTCAAGTACTGAAACCGGAGGGCCAGCCTGTGAACCCGGGGCCTAACCCCGTCAATCCGCTCCCGGACCTCCTCAACCGAGGGAAGACCCCTCTCAAACATCTCCCGTCCGAGTTCCATACAAGTAGGACACATATATAAAATTAACTAAATTCAACTAAAATTTATGTGAGTTTTATGTCTGTTTTTTCACCCTTAATCTTAGTAATATTATTGAAATGTAAAAGGTATGTTCACTCCACCTTGAACCTATACGCCTTTCCACGCGGCCTCTGACCCCTGAACTTCTCACTCATCTTCAATTTCTCCAGTTCCTCCTCCTTTATACAAAGAACCCCCTTGATCTTCTTTCCCTGGACGATGCCCCGGCTTATCATCTGTTGTAGCGTGTTGGGACTCACATTCAGCTCCAATGAGGCGTCGAGAACGGGGACATAGCCCTTCAAGTCCTCCTCCTCAACTGTCTTGTCCAATCGGTCCAGGGCCTCCTCCGTCAGCCGGAGCCTCAGCTCCCAGTACTCCTTGAAGACGTCCGTGGGAACGTCATAGAGGTTGATCTTGTAGGGCTTCTCCAAGAGGATCTTGAAGAAGTTGCTCTCCATCCTGTTGAGCCCTGGCAAGTGGAACAGCCGCCGGATCATCACCTTCTGGTTCCGACCCAGGAAGACCTCAAAGGTGACGTTGTCCTTGATGTTCTTCGCCAGCCGGTCTATCAAGGGAATCGTCATGATGATGATGTTGCACTTGGTCCTCACGGCCGCCCAAGCGCTGTCAATCGCCTCGTACTGCTTTATGTCGGTCTTGAAGGTGCTGCTAGGGTAGTGGACCCCTATGTCGTCCCAGAGGAGGCAGGGTGTCCTCCGGTTCACGGGGATGCTCTTAAGCCTCTTCACGAAGTCGTTGGGCTTGAAGACGAGGCTGCTGAGGACCTTGTCCCAGTCTTTATAGATCCAGTACCCCATCTGAAGCATGTAGCTGCTCTTCCCCGAGCCTTGAATCCCCCAGATGCAGACTGTCTCATAGCCCCCCTCCTTCACGGCGTCGACAAGATAGTTCTCAAGTGAGTAGCCAATCTTCAAGAGCCCGAAGTCCAAGGCTATCTTGATGACCTTCGGAGGGGCGCTCTCAGCCCATATCTCCGGAACCTTCTTCTCAACCGTGATGGTCATCTCTTCTCCCTCACCTCACTGCTGAGCTCTAGGGGGAATCCCTTATGCTCCCCCTTCCCGCTCCTCTTTCCCCCACTTGGAAACCAGAGCCCTTCCCCCATTTTGAAGTATCCCAATTGATGGAGCCGACTCCAGATCTCGAAGTCAAGTTCTTCATAAAGCCTCTTCGCCTCTCGGTTAAGCCACACCCACCTCTTCCAATCCCTCATCGTCTCGTCAGGGCCGTCCACCGGAGCCTTAAGGGCCAAGTCGTCGATCCGTTTAATCCAGCTTAACAACTGCTTCTCCTCTTCTCTATTCTCTCTGTAGAGCCGTCTGATGGCGTCTTTCAGAGCGAGGAGGGCCTGGTAGTGGAGGCCCTGCTTGTGGAGGCTGTCGGCGGCGTTGAGGCTTTGGAGAACGACGGAGATGTATTGCCCTATCAGGTCGAGACGGTTGCTCATCTAACTAAATTTAGCCTATTTCATATTAAAGACTTATGGAAAAAATTAAATACAATTAAATTTAATTGAATAGTGGAAGTCCCTTGAGCCATCCCTACATTCCTCCCCCTCAGCGGAAAAGACTTCTTGAGAAGCAGAAGAAAGCCGGAACCCTCTTCGAAGTCGAGGAGCAGGCCGTCTCCAAGGCCGCAGGGGCCTTCAGGGAGGCGGCCCGGAGGGTTAGGGAGTGGGGTGAGAAGAGGCCGCCCCTCGAAGCCCCCAAGCCCGAGGGCCGCCCCAGGAACGTCTTCGAGCTCATCGCCAGGGCCAAGGTGGCTGAGGCGGAGGCGCGGAGGGCCATGGCTCCCTATGAGGCCTACTTCCTGCTGAGGGCTGGGGCCGGGGCTGTGGAGGGAGCCACGTTCCCCTTCAGGCCGAAGGCGTGGCTGGAGACGGGCAGGTCGGCTGTGAGGCTCATCCGGAGCCGGGAGGCGAGGAGGAGGGTTGCCGAGGAGATCCGCCGGGACCCGCTTGGCTTCGCGGGGGAGATGCTGGGAGGCTTCGCTGGGGGATACGTTGCAGGTAAGGGGTTCGACGTCCTCTTAGGCAAGGCTGGGGTTCTCAAGCCTAAGTTGAAGGGTTTTGAAACTGAGGAGGTTTTTGTCCCCGAGGAATGGTCTCCTACAGTCATTCGGGGGAGAGGATGGCCTGAGACCGGTTACCTCGGCTTCGGGAAGCCTAAGGTGTATCACGAGGCTGCTGGGGCTTCAAGGCTCATAGTGGTCCCGGAGAAGATTCCTAAAGGCATCCCCGTGAGGGCTGAGACCGTTCTCAAGCCCATTATGGCCAGGCCTCAACCCCTCTCCAAGGTCTTCGGGCTGATTGGATTAACCCAACCCCTTAGGACGAGGACGAGGCAGGACATTCTCCAGAGAACCGTTCAACCTCGGAGATTGCGGTTGAGACGGTATGAGCCTCTGCTTGTGGAGGAGAGGCCGAGAAGGAGGGTTGCCTTGTCTCCTCAGCTCCTCTTCTCTCAACCCCAAGTTTCCCGCCCCAAGAGGCCGTTGACGAAGAGAAGGAAGGGGAAGAAGAGGGAGAGGGAGGTCTTCCCCCTTGGGTTTGAGAGGAGGAAGTATCCCGTTAAGAGCTGGAAGGAGCTGGAGAGGGAGATCCTGGGATGATCGTCTGGGTGTGGCTTGTTGCCTCGGTTCTCCTCGTGACCGTGAGCGTGATCTGGATGGCTTGCGTCCCAGCGCTGCATAAAACGCTTGAGGCTTTGAATAATACTATGGCTCCTGAACTTTCGGGGACGCCTCTCGCAACCTTCAACCTCGTCCAGACCGTGAGCAAATACGCCTTGGGTTTCTGGGTGATAATAACGGTGGGGGCCATCCTCCTCTGGGCCTACATGAAGGCTCAGGAAAAGGAAACGGTCTACGGGAGGTATGAGGCGTGATCTACATCTACGCCATGTTCTTTATCCTCATTTTCTTCGGAGGCCTGTTCTGGTATGTGGAGAAGCGGGTTTTCAACGAGTGCCTTCAAGCCTTTCAGAATGTTTATCCGTCGCTTTTCTCGGGGAATGTAACCACTTTCATGCAGAGGATCTGGTTCTGGATGCCTCTGTTCATCGTTTTTCTCGGGTTGCTCTGGGTCTATGTTCAGAGCCAGAGAAGGAGGGAGCCGGAGGGATACGTAATTGAATAAAAAAGCCGTTCCCCTTATCCTGTTTTTAATCCTCCTCTTCTTGCCTGTTCCTCAGAGCTATGCCTCCTATCCCACTACAACGGTTCAGTTAAACCCCTCGAAAGACGCGTATGTGAGAGAATCAAATCCAGATGATAATAGCGGTGATTCAAATTATTTGCTGGTTTGCTCAACTTCCGGGTATAGAGAAAGGGCTTTCCTTGAGTTCGACTTGTCCTCCATCCCTCAAGGAGTAATTATTTTATCTGCAACTTTACATCTCAACAGGTCCACTGATGGGGCTGAAGATAGAACTTATAGAATCAACGTTGTCAACGAGGAATGGCAGGAACTAAGCATAACATGGAACAATCAGCCTTCTTCTATCAGCGACGTCTACGTAGAACACCAAATCACAGCTGCAAGCGGATGGTGGAACGTCTCCGTAACGTCTTTAATGCCTCCTGTTCTTAACGTCTCTGCAATCAGTTTTAGAATCATCGACGCAAACGAAGGTTCAGGAAACATACAGAGATGGTTTAACAGTCGAGAAAACCCAGATGGAGGTCACCCCATCCTCGAAATCGAATATGCGACCCCCGCAACCCTCTACCATGTTCACGGACTGTTCTCCGAAGACGGCTCGTTTTTAGGTTCTACGACGATGACTGTTTACCTCCCCAACGCAACTTACGAAATCTACGTGAACGGACATGTGGAACTAAGATTCCCCGAGAAACCTGTTTTATTCACCTTCCAGCTTTCAGGGGGAGGGATGAGGAAAATCTACATAACTCAAACCCAAGAAACACTCTACCTGTTCACGCCGGACGCCAATTACACCACCTACGGCTTCACTGTAAAAGATTACACCGGTCAGCTGACCTCGGGAAGCTATCTTGAGGCCTGGAGATACGTGAACGGAACCCAGCGTCTCATCGAGAGAGCCCAACTCCAGAACATCCTCGACGAGGTCCCCCTCGTTCTCAGCATGGACCGCACCTACATCCTCCAACTCCAGCTTCCAGACTCTTCAACCTACCGCTTCGGATACTACGTGACGGGCGTCGACGTCACCCCCACACTCATCCTCAGGGAGATCAGCTTCAGCCGACAGGCCCAGCTCACCTACCGCTACGTCACCATCGAAGCAACAAGACCCTCCCCCACACAAATACAGGTGAACTACCATGACACCTTAGATCAAACCCTCAACGTCTCCCTCAGTGTCAAACTCCGGAACGGAACCCTCGTTTACTCCGACTGGTCCTCCAGCAACCCCGTCCAGTTCACCTGGAACGCGGCTGACAACGAAACCGACTACGTGGTCTACGTCACCGTCAGCCACAGCTTCTTCGGAGCCCTTGAATACAGCAAGGCCCTAGCCAGGGAAGTCTCCTTTAACTCTCCCCCAGACCTCGGGGTCTTAGGCTCGTGGGGAGGCGTCTCAGCGGGGAACATCCTCCCCGCCATGCTGATAATAGTCGTAGCCGGGGCCTTCAGCACCTTAACCGCCCCGGTCGGCCTCTTCGCAACAGTCGTCACCGCCGCCATTCTCACCTACCTCGGATGGATCAACGTCAGCTACACGGTTCTAGCCGTCGCCATGAGCCTGGCCGTATTATATGGAATCGCATGGGTGAGAAAGAGATGAAGACAAGCTACAGGGCCCTCTTATTCGTCCTCTGCCTCAACCTGGGAGTCCTCCTCGTGAACGGGGTTTCATCCATCCCCGGGGGACCCCCCACCTCCCTAAACACGACCCAGCTGAGCAAGAGCATGAACTCCACCCGACTCGTTGAAGGGTGGAACTGGGGAGGCGGAAACCTCTTCGGAGACATAGCCGGAGGCCTGATAATGTTCTACAACACCTTCAGGATTCTCATCCTCGGTTTCCCCGACCTCCTCTCCGCCATGTCGGTCCCAGCTCCCGTCTCAACAGCCCTCTACGTCCTCTGGGGGTTCATCTGGACCGTCTTCGTCGTCGAGTTCATAAGCGGAAGGAGCGTGACAGGAGAGTGATCCCGCCCCCCGTCATGGACGACCTCCTGAGCCAATACCTCCTGAAGGGAGACCTCATCGGCTTCATCATCGCCCTCTACACCTCCGTCATGGGAGAAGTGTTCTTCGCCTTCATCCTCCTCGGAATTTCAGTTCCCCTCTACATCCGCACCCAGAGCCTCGCCTACGTCACGGTCGTCTGGATCATCCTCGGAGCCCTATTGGAAGCCATAATTCCCACCACCGGGCTGAGCCTGGGCAAGATCCTCATGGTCCTCGGGGTGGCCGCCATCCTCTACCAGCTGTTCGTGAGGGAGCGGGGATGAGCGACGAGAAGCTGAGAAAGATGATCCGGCTTCTCATCAATCATCGGGGACGGAAATATAAGACTGAGTGGATGAGGCTGATGAGGCGATTGGAGAAGGCTGACCCTCTTTGGAGGAGGAGGCTTGAGAAGCGTCTTGACGAGATTCTCCGCGAGATGGCTCAGGTCCTGGGAGCTGAATATAGCTAAAAGTGGAATATTCAACATAAATTTTATATAAAAACAACTAAACTTAACTACTCAGGTGGAGAAATGAGAAGCATCCGCGACTTCCTCCGAGACAGGAGAGCCTCCGTGAGCCTCCGGGGAGCCCCCATAACCCTCGTTATCGTCGCCGTCACCCTCGCCATCGGCGTCTACATTCTCGCCAATATCCAACCCTCCATCAAGGGGTTGACCGGAACCGCCAACACCACCGTCACCAACATCTTCACCCAGGCCTACTCGGCCTTCGGGCTGCTCGTCGTCGGACTCCTCGTCCTCGCGGCCGTGGCGATACTTGTGATCATCAGGTATCTCGCAGCCGCACGGTAATAGTCCCGCCTCCTCTCCGGGGAGGGCGCTGAATGGAGGAGCAGGAAGCCCTAGACCGCATGATGCAGCTAGAGGCCTACAGCGGTAGCGAACGCCCTCCAGCGGACTACAACGTATACTACAACACCACCGACCCCAACATCATCGAACTGGCCAGGAACAACGGGTTGGAGCATTGGCTTCCCTTGATCAGTCATTTGAACAGCACCAGCTATCTCACTCCCCAGCAGTGGGAGTGGTGGGTGAACGAGGTGGAGCTGCAGTACCTCAAGGACCGCATGTTCATCGTGAAGCGGAACACGAAGCAGCTTCGGCTTCTCGACACCATCAAGGACTGGTGTCTCATGCGGCTTAACGACGCCTTGGGCGGGCATAGAAGCAGGATGATCACGGAGCAGAGAAGGGTGTACATGTGGCAGCCCCCGGAACAGAGGACGCGGAAGAGGAGGTGGTGGATCTTTTGAACTGGCTCGCGGCGGTCTATCTGTGGGTCTTCCCCATCGGCTTCCTGGTCAGCGTCCTCCTCCACCTTTTTTTCTGGATATTCACTCCCCGACCCGCTAAGGTCATAAGCCGGGCACGGTGGAAGCGGGGAGGGGTTATCGTCGTCGCCGTGGACGACGCGGGCATGGCTCACTTCAAGTATATGAAGCCCTCTGTGAGCGAGGGTGTTCTCAAGGGCAATCCTGAAAGCTACATGTTCATTCCGTCTCCTCTCCCGGTTGGGGGGAAGAAGGGAGATAAAGGGAAGGGGAAGGAAGATAAGGCTAAAATGGCCTACAACGAGCTGGTTAAGAAGCGGTGCATCGTCGAGGGCCTTAACAAGCCTATTTATTTTGGAAGCGTCTCGAAGGGGGTGGCCGTAAGCCCCCAGATGCTTGAAGCCCTCCAGGAGGCCTCTGAGAACAGGAGGGTCAAGCTCCTCAGCCTGGACAAGCTCAGAGAGTTCCTGGAGGTGGATTTCGGGCCGCAGAAGATAGAGGATCTCGGGGCCCTGTATTACCTCCGCGGGAAGCTGGGGAGGAGGAGAACCGCCGTTACGGTGGCGGTTCCGATAGTGCTGCTGCTCGTCGTCATCCTGGTGGCCTGGCTGCTCATGAGTGGAAAGATCCAGCTTCCGGGGGCGGTGTAAATGGCTTTCGGCGAGGTTGACCTGGTTCTCATTCCAACCGTCGTGATGAGCCTATTGTTTTGGATTCCCGTGGCCCGGGACGACGAGCCGAGCCCCCTGAACGTGAGCCTCGGAGTGCTCTCAGGGACGGGGTGGGCCATAGTGGGGGTTTTGACGATGAGCAGGTTCTCTGAGGGGTGGCAATACGCCATGTTCTTCATGGCGTTGAGCTTCGCCTGCTTCCTCTTCACCTTCATGGGAATACTCAGCATGCTGAGGGAGGTGGCATAGGATGGGAAAGAGAAGGAAGAAGTGGATTCAGAAGGCGATCAAACGGCCCGGAGCCCTAAGCCGGCAGCTGGGAATTCCGGTGGAGGAGAACATTCCGGTCACTCTCCTCCGTAGGATCGCCCGCACCCCGATAGGGGAGACCGTCAGGAACCCGACGAAGAAGGGGAAGAGGCGTATCAAGGTGACGCGGCTTTTGAAGAAGAGGGCCGTGCTCGCCTTGACGCTTAAGGAACTGAGAAGGAGATGAGGGGAAAGAGAGGGTTTAAGTGAAGAGGGCTAAACCCATCTTGGCAGTTTGGCTCATAGCCTTCCTGGTCCTCCCCATTCTTCCCCTGTTTAATGTTTCTTATGTCCCCATGGCGCAAGCGCAGGGTGCTGGATGGCTCTCTGGATGGAGTTACCGTAAGAGTCACGAGATCGTCGGAACCACAGCAGGAGAACAAACGGATTATCAAATTAAAATTAAAGTTAGACGCCATAATGATTGGAGAATATTCGGTGATAGAGAAGGTTATACTGATGAAGGCGACTGCTTACCCTTTACAGGTTGGGGAGAGCCATTTGTAATTAAAATAGGCTCAACTTATTTTATGTATTTCCATTACGGCAGTTATGATGGTAACATTCACTATGCGACGAGTTCTTCGCCCTATGGACCTTGGGAACATCAAGGGGTGGCGATAGATAAAGGTTCCGATAATTACGTTTCTATGCCTTGCGTTGTCCAGAACCCCGATACTGGGGTTTATTATATGTTTTATGAGCGTAGCGACACTGATGGCAAGAATTATATTGCTTATGCAACATCCACCGACGGTATAAATTGGACAAAGCAAGGCGATGTTCTGTCTCCAGAGGCTGGTAAATGGGACGCTACTGTTTGTGGTGGTCCATGCGTTGTAAATATCAACGGAACATGGTATTTATTTTATCATGGTCAGCCAGGAGATGCCACCGATAAAATAGGTTTTGCTACGTCTTCAAGTTTGGATGGCCCTTGGACAAAGTATGCTGGTAACCCTGTGTTTACTCCTTCAGGCTCTGGGTGGGATAGTTACAAGGTTGGGGCCCCTGAGATTTTTGAGTATGGTGGAAAGTATGTTATGATGTATGTGGGCAACGACCACTCTGATTATGAAAATGAAGAGATTGGTTTCGCTGTTTCAACGGACTTGATTTCGTGGAGTCGTCACAGCTTGAACCCCGTGTTTGGTATGCGTGAGTTCGAGCGTGCTGGTGCTGGTTGCGTGTATCAGGAAAACGGGACATACTACGTTTATCTCACGGTAATAGAAACCCCAGCGAGAGGCAGGCTGTTCGTAACAAAGCCTGATTATGCAGGTAGAATGACGACAGAGGGTAAATGTAGGTCTGATTTTGGCGACATAAGGTTTACTTCCGATGATGGGCAAACTCTTCTTGATTATTGGACTGAAGAGAAAGTTGATGATGACTATGCGGGTTTTTGGGTTAAGGTTTCTTCGATTCCAGCTTCACCAAACGAAGTGACAATTTATGTATATTATGGCAAGTCAGATGCAACCTCTGAAAGTAGCGGGGCAGATACATTTCCTTTCTTTGACGATTTCTCAGCAAATACCATAAGTGAATATTCCCTTTCTGGTTGGAAAGGTCCAAGTCCGAGAACGCCCTCTATGAGTTGGGATGATGTGAATGGTTATGCTGTGTTGGAGATGTTGGGTGGTGAGGGTCAAGGTCTCGCAGTTAGGAGTGGGACTTCTTTTGGTGCAGGATACATAATTGAAGCAAGGATAAAAGGTTCTGACACATCAATCAATGAGCAGGGAGGACCTGCCATAAAGGGTTCTATCAACGACCTTATCGCAAAAGGCACTAACTGGGTGGATCTTCCAGACCGTGACAAGTATATTGAACTGAAATATGCTTCTGGTGGGAGTGCCACAACCATCGGCATTAATCCCACTTACGGATTATCTTGGACTTCTTGGCACATATATGGACTCGCCGTTTTATCCAATAACGTGAAAATGTATGTTGATAGGATTGAAGAACTTTCAGGCGACTTCACGATGGAGAACGGCGAAGTCGGAGTCTTTGTTGC
>QMWT01000035.1 GCA_003661775.1 Thermoprotei archaeon | reverse complement strand
CCTTTCGCACGCGGCCGGAGATAGGCGCTGTTATGGCACCGCCCGCAGCTCGGGGTCTCGAGATTGTGGGGATGGGCTGAGGTGTAGGAACCTGAGTTGCTTGTTGAACGGTCTTGAGCTCAGTACGGCTTTTCTCACCTGCCCCTACGCCACTTCTACGCTCCTGAGACACTGTAGTGCTGCCCTCCTCAGAGATCGAGACCTCGAACTGCCGCCCCTCAACCACTACTATGTATCTGCCCCCTCCAAGGCTCCTTACCTCAGCTTCGTATTCTCGTTCCCCCACCCTGACTTTGAGCCTCCTACTGCTCAAAATATCAACTCACCCCGCTTCTAAGCATCAAAACAGGTTGTGGAAGATTTATTAATTAACCTCTAGTCTTGCTCTGCGGGAACGAACTTTATACCGTAGACTATCACGCCCTCGTCGCCATCCTCGTAGACTCTGCGCAGAACAGCCTCTACCATCATCCCCTTGCGCAACTCCTCGGGCCTTACATCGACTATAGGTGCTAGTACTCTGACGCCACCTTGAAGCTCCACTAAGCCTAGCACTATCGGGGCGTATTTGCGGTACCCCTCAGGCACGGTGTATTCAATGGACCATGCAAGGAGCTTCCCTTTGGGAGGTAGTACAACCTTCTCCATCTCACGCGATCTGCATGCTGGACACACTTTCTTGGGAGGATAGTATACGTGGCCGCATTTCCTGCACCGTACTGCCTCGAGTCTGTACCTCGCACCGCGCTCCCTCCAGATACGTGCAGGCGAGATCCTCATAGTGTATCACCTCCTGAGGATTATAACGGAGGTAGATGCCAGGACCCCACCAGTAGTCTGTGCAAGACCTACTTCTGGACTGCTTGCCTTCACGCCGGGAAACTCGCCTCTAAGCTGCATAGTTATTTCAGCAACCTGGTATATGCCCGTAGCGCCCACTGGGTGTCCACGTGCTTTGAGCCCACCGCTCAGGTTCGCTTCAGGTTTATCTCCTTTAGCGAACGCCCCTTCGGCTACGAGCTTGGCCGCCTCTCCTCGCTTCGCAAAGCCTAAGCCTTCCAGCGACAGTATCCCGGTAATGGTAAACGCGTCGTGTACTTCGACTAGGTCTATGTCCTTGGGCTCTACCTTTGCTCTTCTATACGCTTCCTCTGCCGCAAGTCTTACGCTCAAAGGATCCAGAAGATCGAATCTCGTTGTGGTGTCAACGCTGTCGCTACCCATACCTACTCCGGCTATCTCTACCGGGGTATCACTGAGTTTCCTAGCTACCTCTTCTGATGCTAATACTAACGTTGCCGCGCCATCACCTATAGGTGCCGAGTCCAAGAGCGTTATTGGTTCTGCCACCATGGGTGCTTTAAGAACATCCTCTAGTGTTATCCTGAACCGGAGCTGTGCATAGGGGTTCTGAGAAGCGTACTCATGCATGCGTACGGGCCACTCAGCCATCTCCTCGCGCGAAACTCCATAGGTTTCCATGTAGAGTTTCATAGCTAGTGCGTTGAGAGCGGGAAAACTCGCACCATACACAACCTCGTACTCGGCATCTGCCGCCTGTGCTAATGCTGCTGCCACCGTGGCCGTGGGGTAATCACACATTTTCTCAACACCTCCCACAAGCACCACGTCATAGAGCCTGGAAGCGACTAAGCTGTACCCCGTGGCCACAGCAAAACCTCCGCTGCCGCACGCTGCCTCGACCTTGAAAGCTGCCACACCACGCAGCCCGATGTAATCTGCGAGTAGTGCTCCCAGGTTATCCTGTTGGTAAAGCGAGCTGCTCAGCATGTTTCCCACAACAACGGCCTGAGGCTTAACGCCGCCTGCATCATCGATTGCGTGGAGGGCGGCCTCGGCAAAGAGACTCCTCAGATCCTTGTCGAAGTGCCGCCCTATCTTTGTGAGACCCACACCCACTACGAAGACTTTTCTCAAGAGGTACACCTACAATCTTTGCAGTAAGGGTGTGCAATATTTAAGGTGTTCGCCTTAAAAGATGTTCGTCTAGTGCCTTAAGCAAAGACTACACGATCTCTAGAACGCTGTGCCCTGCAAGTAGCACTAAGAGTGCTGCAATGCAGAGGAATGTTGTTATGAGCGAGAAAGGTGCTACGAGCCTTCTCAGCTCTACGTAACCAGAGCTACTGAGCCTGAACCAGGTGAACTCTATGTATATTCCCGTAAACCCTGTCCTGCTAAGAATCTTAAGGTAAGCCTTGCCCTCAGCTTCGGCAGCTATACCGTGTTCATCGTACCTGATCAAGGCTTGAACAAAGGTACCTTCAGGAGTTTCGTACTTAACCTCGGTACTCCTCCCAGCTTTCGACAGTGAGTAAAGATACCCCTTATCCCATAACCACTTGAGGAAGGTCTGTGTATATGTGTCGCCCAACGTTCCTATTACCTCGGGTTCCTTCTCCAAGATTCTGAGTGCCATAAGTGCGTAACCTTCACCACCTCCTATAGCGGCTCGATACCCACCAATACCTCGATACAATACGGTGTCCGCCTCCATGTAGAGTATGTTATAGCTTGACGGATCGCCATAGTAATTAAGGAACAGACCAAGCGATGTTAAGGCCATCGCAACTATCATCACGCCAGCTACAAGCTTTGCTAGGGGGCTTATACTGGGGCCATATATATCTTCGTAGCTGTAAGCTATGAAATCAAAGAACACCCCGGACCTCGCCATAGCTCTCAACACCTCAATCCTATCTCTATTAGCTACTAGTGCAAGAAGTGCCATGCCCGTAAGGAATCCTCCGGCGTGAGCAAATACCGCTACCGAGAGCCCCATTCTCGCGTAGCCGTAGATTACTTGTGTTGCAAACCAGAACAGTAGAAAGTAAACGGCTTTCGTAGTGAAGCATACGGGAAAGAAGAAGTAGAAGAAGCATGCACTAAGCGCAGTACCGGGGTAGAGGATCATGTAAGCTCCTAACACCCCGCTTATCGCTCCAGAAGCTCCTACGGCAGGTATAGCCAGGGCTTCAACACCTTGTAGCAGGGAGAAGATCGTATGGAATACCGAAGCTCCAAGGCCGGAGACAAAGTACAGCACAAGGAATCTTTTAGAGCCAAGTGCGCTCTCTACACCCTTTCCGAATATGTATAGGAAGTACATGTTGAAGAATATGTGGAATATGTCGGCGTGGATGAACATGGACGTTGCATAGCGATAAGCTTGATCCAGTCGAAGAGCTAAAGCCGGTATAAATCCGCCGAGACTAACGAAGAAATCTGCCGTAGATACGAAGAAGTTTCTGAAGCTCGTGAAAAGGTACACAACAACGTTGATACCTATAATGATGAGAGTGGCCTTGCGGGTATGGAGTCTAAGTAGATCGTAGCCTCCATGACCAGTGTCTACGGGTATGATACTCCTGCAGAAGCTCCTAAGACCAGCCCCCCTGGACACACCTGCTCACTATAGCTAGTTTTAACTAGACTTCGATAATATAAACTGTAACGGAGTACGGTGATGAGAAGCGCCGAACTGATTTATGATGTGTGGTCGGAGTTCTGATAGCTGCCCAGTTAAGATGCAAGAAGCTTTCTGCCGAGTCCCACCTCCACCAACTTCTTAGCAACAGATCTGCTCTTGGTTCTCACTATGATAGTCTCGGCGTCAACTGTCTCGACCTTAACTTTAAAGAGTATATCTGGCGGGATGTACTGCAGAAGCTCCTTCTTAGCCACTACCACGTAGTATCCCGATGGATCCGGTCTCAGATACTCACGCACGTATCTGTTCTTCAAAATCACTGCACCTACAGTCTCAGGTAGCTAAAGAACTAAATCTAGCCTTAATCCTACCTCCTTATGGTGAGGGCGGTAGCGATGTACATAGGCATAGACATTGGTGCAACGAACACTAGGATCGCGTTAGCAGATCAAGAAGGGCGCATAGTTAAGAAGATCAGGTTTCCTTCCCCCCATGAAGGTGATGAATACACAGTTGCAAGGCTGTTGGTCGAGAAAATCCGCGAAAACTTCCGTGATTGGTTGGAGAAGGTTAGAGCTGTAGGTATAGGAACGATAGGGCCCGTAGACCTTAGAAAGGGGATGGTCGTTAATTCGCCAAATCTAGGAATACGTACATTCTACCTAGTTGGGCCTCTTAAGGAGGATCTTGGTAAGCCCGTATACATGCTTAATGACTGTGTAGCTGCTGTATGGGGTGAGAAGATGTTTGGAGCGGCAAGGGATACGGATAACGCTGTATACATAACGTTCAGCACCGGTATTGGTGGCGGTGTGATAGTTGATGGTGCACTTCTCTTGGGAAAGGATGGAAATGCCCATGAGATAGGCCACATAGTCGTTGACTACAAGTATAGAATTAGATGTGGCTGTGGAGGTTACGGACACTGGGAAGGCTATGCTTCGGGAGCTAACATACCCCGTTTTGCTCAATACATAGCTGAGCATGAAGAACTTAGTGGAGAAGAGAAGCGCAGTCCTCTGTACAGATTAGCGCTTGAGGGAAGACTCACATCCGAGATCATATACCGCGAGGCAAAGAGATGCGACCCCTTTGCGGAAAGGGTTGTGAACGAAGTGATTAAGATAAATGTGGCAGGTGTGGCCAGCGTTATCAATGTGTATGAC
Organism: Thermoprotei archaeon; assembly: GCA_003661775.1. Taxonomy (GTDB): domain Archaea; phylum Thermoproteota; class Thermoprotei_A; order Sulfolobales; family Ignisphaeraceae; genus QMWT01. Next base: position 5,158 of record QMWT01000035.1, on the reverse strand, counting down.
CCCGAGGTCGTGAGCATAGGGGGCAGCGTAGCTCTTAATAATCCGGAGCTAGTGATTGAGCCCATTATCAGAGAAGTTCCAAAGAATATTGTGAACAGAGCTCCGCGTATACTTCGTACACCTTTAGGAGAAGATGCTGTGATCTACGGTGCTATAGCTCTGGCCATGAACCCACCATCAACACTTCTCAGGTTTCTTCAAAAAGACGCCTAACCTCGTTTAATCCACCGCTCTCAATTCTTCCAATGATGGAGTATAGGCCTGTTGCTAATGATAAGATGTACTGTGGGGCCTCAGCTACCATTATCACGATACGGCTTACAATAGGTATAATTGCTGCAAGCAAGCCTCTGATCCCGCTCAGCTTCATGATCGTGAGTTGCACAGCTTCCAAGATCCCTATCTGCCCTGGAGTTATCATGGGGAGGATCCATATGATGGTGTACAGGGTGTCGAAGAAAACGATCGCAAGAGGAAAGCTTAGCTTTAGACCTGCCGAAAGTGAAGATAGATACCCCGCTACCACTATTGTGAACCTCTCAAGGACTGCAACTCCTGCTAGCACTGCGAGGAGCGACGGGTTTGAAATGCTTACGGGGCCTTCGTTCTCTACAATCCTCTGTAGCCACTTGGGAGCAAACCTTTTTGATAATGCCACAAGCCTAGACCACGAATATTCACCGAGAAAGCTCAGCAGAAGACCCAGATTGATAACCGCCACGAGCCAGGCCAATATTACGAGAAGAAGCAACTTCGAGCTTCCTATAATCGTTATGGCAGCAGAACCTATGAGAGCCACAGCTGACGAAACCATGAACCTCTGGAGAAATACTGAGACTATAGCGTGGCGCAACGCGAACCCTTCCTGGACAATACCGTAGGTTTTAACGACTTCGGATACTCCTCCCAGCGGTACTACGTATTCTGTACCCAATGATGCACATACAACTCTATATATGTGGATAAGCCTTGGCGTAAGCCCCAGAACCCTCATTGCTAGATAAAGTTCGAGTGAGTGTAGAAAGGGCACGCAACCGCGTAAAGCAATAGCTAATAGCAGCAGTGGGAGGTTTAAACTACTCAACAGCTCTAGGCACTCTGCTCCGCCAACTCCCAGAATTTTGACGAGGAGTACATATAAGAGAACTCCAACTACAACCGTTAGCAGAAGCCTGTATAACCTCCTCAAGGCGCGAACCTCACTCGGTGATTTGATGATCGCTTCGGATATAAAGCTCTTGTCTCTGCTGAGGTAGCACGGCATGTACAGGTACTCATCATGCTTCCGCGGTGTGGATTTTAAACTAAGCCTCTACCCATCATTCATCTACCCTCTCTTCGAGGAACCGCAGCCTAATACCTTCATAAAGGTCTACGGCTATGCCAAGGGGCTCACAGTTAAACAGCTAGACAACGCTGTGGAGTTCTCGCATTCTGCTCCTCTAGACCTCGAAGATCTTAGATCTCTAAGCGGTAGCTGGCTAGATCCTCTAGGAAGTTTAGAGGAGCTGGATCCAAAGCCGCGCAGAATCGTTGAACAATTTCTTAAAATGTACCCCGGGCTTAGAATCGTTACTGTGCCAAAGGATTACGTGCTACTCTTCATAGCGATCTTCCTCTCGCGAAACACAGATTTCCATGTAAACACGTCAAGGTGGATGAAGAAGTTGTTCAGAGTCTTTGGCGAGCCTGAGAAGATCGTCGAAGAACCGGAGAAAATACGGTGTATAGGCAGTAGCTACCAGCTAAGGCAACTACCTCAAGCACTGAAAATATTCTTCTACAAAGTTGAAGTGAAAAGCTGTGAAAATCCCGATGAACTAAGAAAAGTCCTGCTGAAGATACCTAATGTAGGGCCTAAGGTTGCCGACGCGTACCTGCTATTCGTCTGTAGGCTGAGTAGCGTATCCCCTATAGACACTAACTTTATGCGTATGCTGAAAATGCTCGGTCTTATTGAAGGTAAGTACGTGGTTCCAAACAAGAGTATGTGCCTACAGGCACAGAGCTGTGTAGAGACCATTCGCTGTAGATACTCTGATGCATGTGCAGTGCCCAGAGTACGCAGGCTCTTCGGGTCTCTTACGGGGTGGGTGCAGACAGCTGCTTATCTACATGTTAAGACTGTTTGTAGAAAGAGTTTGTGTAAGGACTGCGCACTTAGAATAGTATGCAAGGGCTCTAGCCTCTAGACTAATCCCAGCGCTACCTCTACTGCGCACAGAAGCCTCGATACTACGGTCCAAGTTTCTAAGGGTGATGGATATATCGATACGCAGAGGGATGTATTTCTCAAGATCTCCTCACTGAAGTTTCCATGAGGAAATCCCCCTATCACCACCACGACCTCCAGACCAGCAAGCATAAGTCTCGCGACTAAACGACCGAGCTCACCTAGTCTATAAGGAATCCCCGACTCGTCAAGTAGAAGAACTAAGTCTGGTTTCAGCATTCTAACCATATCGGCGAAGGTTTGCCTCCTCACCTTCAATAAAGGTTCAGAAGCGTTAGGAGGAACTCTTCCTGTGGCTAGTAGCTGCTCCATTAACCCCACGAAGCGTACATAGTTTCGAGGAATACGCGTCTCGGGCTTTACCTCGATCACCTGCCCGGTGTACGTATGTATATAAACTCTCAGCAGGTCACGGCGATTAAGAATACTCGAGAGTGTTTCAAGCAGGAAGAAATGGACTATGTCGGGACGACCCCGCTTATGCTTATCCCTTAGCGAAGCCATGGCGTGAAAGTGAAAAGATTTGTCGAGAAGTACTTTGGAAGGATCTTTGCTCCTTCTCCTTGCGTAGGCAAGAACCTCGGGGTGGTGCTGTATCTCCCTAGGAACGAGTTCCAGCGCTGCTTCGGCGAGTACAAGCCTTAGAGGATTGATTCGTGCACCCGTGTTATCAGTGCCGGTAGTCCACATCATCTGCTATTCCTCAGCGCAGAGCGCTTTCATCACACTCCGCCACAGGGAGATCTCTAAGGATAGAGCTATATGTACACCGAAGCTTACAGATTGTTGGGTAGAGGTGATGAGTAAGCGAAGAAAAGCAGCTAAGGAGATTGAACCTCCATGCAGTCTTGCAGAGGTAGCTCGGGGTCTTACCGAGACCACAAGCTACGAGATAGTCGCAAAAGGAGGTGATAGTAGGTACCTTGAAATAGCGTTGAAAAAAGACGGTGATATCATTGCGCTAGTGTTAGTGAATAGCAGGAGGAAGGAGCTTACCACCGCTAGGGTGCGTTGCGATAATGGGTGGTTGATACTGGGGTTAGTACCAGCGAGGAGCAGGGATAGTGTGCCTTACATAGACTTCGGCTGGCTCTACATAGACGAGAATGGTTTGCGGCCCCAGGTAACTTTGAGGTCAGACGAGTCGAACATTTTGACCAAGGCTCTCTCCTCAACAGTCGAGAACGTTCTTAGAAAACTCGTCTAGAACATATACACATTTAAGTCTAACAAAATATTTTTATAGACTTCTATAGGGTTATTCTCAGCGGCACCCCTAGGCTGAGTAGGTGCACGCCATGCCTCTACTTGAGGTAAAGGATCTCAGGGTGTACTACTACACACTTAAAGGAGTTGTGAAAGCAGTAGACAAAATCTCCTTCTCGGTCGAAAAGGGTGAGACCTTAGGACTTGCAGGCGAATCTGGATGTGGTAAGTCAACTCTAGGCTTCAGCCTCCTCAGACTTGTTCCTCCTCCCGGTAGGATCGTAGAGGGTAAGATCCTCTTCGAGAATATGGATGTTACAAGCCTTCCCGAGGATAGGCTAAGACGTGAGTACAGGTGGAAGCGTGTCAGCATGATTTTCCAAGGAGCGATGAACGCCCTTAACCCCGTCAAAACTATCGGAGATCAAATAGCGGAGGCGATCTTGGTTCATGAAGAGAATGTTACGAAGAAAGAGGCTCTAGAGAGAGCTGCCGAGCTTCTCAAGATGGTGGGGATCGATCCTAGGAGAATAAAAAGCTATCCGCATGAGCTTTCGGGAGGAATGAAGCAGAGAGTAATCATAGCTATGGCGCTGGCGCTGAACCCACCCCTCGTGATAGCGGATGAGCCGACAACAGCTCTCGATGTCGTAGTACAGGCTCAGATAATGAACCTATTAAAGAGATTAAAGAAACAGTACAATATGTCGATGATCCTCATAAGCCACGACCTGGCTTTGATAGCCGAGATAGCTGACAGAGTAGCTGTTATGTATGCCGGCAAGATCGTGGAGTTAGGGACCGCGGAGCAGATATACAACAGTCCAAAGCATCCATACACGCAAGGACTTATCAGCAGCGTTCCCCGGCTTAGAGGTCCCAAGAAACTAGAGTGGATTCCTGGACAGCCGCCCGACCTGCGGAATCCCCCGCCTGGGTGTAGATTTGCTCCGAGGTGCCCATACGCTACGGATAGGTGCAGAAGAGGGGAGCCTCCGGTGATTGAGATCGAGCCGCAGCACTATGTAGGGTGTTGGCTCTATACAAAGTAATTTCCGGTGGTGTATGATGAGTCAGGTTAGAGAAGAAATAGAGAAGCTCATATCTGAACTCCCTCTCACGGGCTCGGAGATTTTCATAGCGCTTAGACTCAGGAAGTATTTCCCCATTAGGAGAGGTCTCACAGATATTATTCGGAGGCGCAGTCTATACGTGAGGGCCGTCGACGGTATAAGCTTCTCTATCAATGAGGGTGAGGTATTCTGCTTAGTAGGCGAGTCAGGATGCGGCAAGACCACTACCGGGAGAACTTTAATAGGTCTAACTCCTCCTACATCAGGGTATCTGCTCTACAGACCCAGACCCGAGATCGCTAAGCAGTTCAGAGAACTCGGCTTCGAACCTGTATACAAGGACTACTTCTTACTAAATGAGCTTTTCAAGAACAAGAAGGCTAATAAATTGTTGAGGAGGGAACTTCAGATAATATTCCAAGACCCCTACGGCTCTCTTAACCCGCGTTTCACAATCTACTCAACACTTGAAGAACCTTTAGCTGTGCATGGCATAGCAAAAACATATGAAGAGAGGTTTAGGTACATAGCCCGTGCACTCGAGGATGTAAAACTAACTCCTCCTGAAGAGTTCATGAAGAGGTACCCACACCAGCTCTCTGGAGGTCAGAGACAGAGAGTTGTAATAGCCCGTGCCCTAATACTG
>QMWT01000034.1 GCA_003661775.1 Thermoprotei archaeon | reverse complement strand
TATTCACTACAAAGCCCCGAGCTAGGGGTCCGATATCGTTTGCTTCGTAGTGCGGTAAAGGTCTTCCGTTAAATCCGCGCCATATTCTTTCACCTCTAACCGATTGCTGGCCTAACAAAGCCGCCATCTGCGTAAGGTTCAGTATGTTACCACGTGCACCCGTGCGCGCCATTACGAAGGCATTGTTAAACAGATCGAGGTATCTAGCGGCCACCTCTCCAGCGGTGTCTCGAGCTTCTGCCAACACCTCCATAATTCTTATCTCTAGGGTCTCTTCAACGGTTCTACCCGGTATAGGCTCTAGCACTCCCTCCTGGTATTGTTTTATTAGCTGCGATATCCTTTCAAAAGCTTCCTTTATAATGTTCAGTATCTCTTGTCTCGCCTCTTCAGGTATACTAACGTCATCCAATCTCATGGTGAAGCCCCTCTTCTCCAGTATTCTTATGAATGCGCGGAAGAGCGTGTCCATAAACATTCTGGCGAAGTCAGTACCATATTCTTTGACAAGCCAGTGGAACATCGATTCAGGCTGCTCCGATCCGATGGCCTTCTTATCTAGCACACCCATCAGCAGCTTACCCTTCTTTACGACGATGTAAGAGTCCCAGAAACATTCCTCATCGTCACATCTCAGGTGACCAGCCGAGAGGTTGGAGCGTCCTGTAAAGTTAAAGTCATCAGGTAGGAACATGCTAGCAACCTGTTTACCTGTCCAGAACTTCTTGGGAGACAGTATAGCGGGTTCTGGGATCTCACCTACGTACTTCGCAGCCGCTAAGAGTTCAGCCACATCCTCACGTGTTAAGAGTGTTGCTTTGCTCGTTAGGATGTAGGCTCCGCTAATATAATCCTGAATCGCACCTATTATGGGTCCTCCGTACCGCGGGCTGAGTATATGTTCTTGTACCAGTAATAGCAATCTTGCTTCAGCGCGAGCCTCCTCAGACTGAGGTACATGGAGGTTCATCTCGTCCCCATCAAAGTCTGCGTTGTATGGTGGACAAACTGCGAGATGTAGCCTAAAAGTCCTTCCCGGCAACACTCTAACTATGTGTCCCATCATAGACATGCGGTGCAGCGACGGCTGCCTATTGAATAGCACTATGTCTCCATCCTTTAAATGCCTTTCAACTATCCATCCGGGAGCTAGCGACTCTGCAACAGCCTTTCTATCCTTGACGAAACGCAGGTCTATTCTACGACCATCAGAAGTTATGACATAATTTGCTCCAGGCCATTTATTTGGTCCATTAAGCACACAGCGTCTTAACTCCTCGATATTCCAAGGAGTAACCCTCTCCGGGACAGTGAGGATCTTAGCTACCTCTATGGGTACCCCAACTTCGTTTATGCTTAGGTAGGGGTCTGGGCTTATGACCGTTCGCGCCGAGAAATCTACTCTCTTACCCGATAAGTTCCCTCTAAATCTACCCTCCTTACCCTTCAGTCTCTGAGCTAATGTCTTCAAGGGTCTTCCTGAGCGGTGCTTGCCCGGCGGTATTCCGGGAACCTCATTGTCGAAGTATGTAGTTACGTGATACTGGAGAAGCTCCCAAAGATCCTCTATTATGATTTGCGGTGCTCCCGCCGAGATATGTTCCTTGAGCCTCTCGTTAACCCTAACTATATCAACGAGTTTGTGTGTGAGGTCGTCTTCAGACCTTATTCCTGTTTCCAGCAAGATAGAGGGTCTTATTGTAGTCGGTGGTACTGGAAGGACCGTTAGAATCATCCACTCTGGCCTTGCCTCGCGAGGATCGTAGCCTATGAGCTCTAGATCTTCGTCTGGTATACGCTCAAATCTAGATCTTATCACTATTGGGTTAAGCCTAATCATCTCTTTCTTATCTTCGCTAACTTCATAGAACGTGGTGGGTTTTTCGAGCTTTATTCTCGGCTGCCTCTCTCCACAATGAGGACACACAGTGGTTTTTATCGCCCTTCTCTTTATGTATTCGCTGAACCGCAGTGCGAGTAACGGATAACGCTCCTTAAGTTTTCTCAGATAGACACGGTAACGCGCCATATCCTCGCTTGGTATCTTGAGTCTTGAGCATTTTCTACAGACAGCTCTTAGTAGGTCGTATATATGCCTGACAAAGAGGACGTTTGTTACTGGAAGCGCCAGCTCTATATGACCAAAATGTCCTGGACACGTACTTAGGGTGTTGCCACATACTGGACATACTTGTCCTGGCTCTATGACGCCCAGCTTTGTATCCATGACAGAGCCGCTTATAGGCATGCCATCCTCATCGTAGGTCTCCGCTGAGACTACAGCTGTTACAGACATTTTCCTTATTTCATCCGGCGAAAGTATTCCGAACTTTATACCTGCAATAGCCTTCTCTATCTTCGTGTCTAGGAGCCTAAACGACATCATTTATCACCCCTACTCTCCACCATAAACCTCAAACTTATCTTTGAGTATGAGCCTGGGCCTGATAGTCATACTCATGAGCTCCTGCAGCAGGAGCTTAAACGAGTAAGGCACTACTACTGGGTGAAGCACACCTTTGTCCTTATGTATGGGGCATTCATATACATCCCTCCGCCTATTATACCAACCGATGAAACCGCACAGTTCGCAGACGTATACCACTGTCTTGTCAGAGCATTCGAGCATGCGCTCTCTTAACAGCGCGGAAGCTCCATGCCCTATTAGCGTATCGCGCTCCATCTCTCCAAACCTAAGACCTCCTTCTCTAGCTCTGCCCTCTGTGGGCTGCCTTGTAAGTAGCTGAACTGGACCTCGCGCTCTCGCATGGATCTTGTCGGCTACCATGTGATGTAGCTTCTGGTAATAGACTACGCCTATGAATATGGGCGTCCCTATGAGCTCTCCCGTACGCCCGTCGTACATGGGCTCCGTACCATCAAGGGGATAACCGAGGACTAATAGCTGCTTCTTTATATCTTCGATATTCTCCTCAAAGAATGGCGTCCCGTCAACTGGTTTACCTCTCAGTGCAGCGACCTTACCAGCTATGCTCTCCATTAACTGACCCAGTGTCATTCTTGAGGGAAGTGCGTGTGGGTTTATTATGATGTCTGGGGTAATACCGTCGGATGTGTAGGGCATGTCATACTGAGGTATAAGCATGCCTATAACTCCCTTCTGACCGTGTCTCGATGCGAATTTATCTCCGATCTCAGGAATTCTGAGGTCGCGCACCTTAACTTTCACTATCCTATGCCCTTCAGCTGTGGTGGTTATTATAACCGAATCCACCCATCCGCTCTCTGCATGCCTCATTGTTACTGAGGTATCTTTTCTTCTAGCACCAAGTATGCCGTAGCCTCTGTACTCTTCTACGAATCTTGGCGGGCTTGTCTTACCTACAAGTACTTCTCCTCCTTTCACAAAGGTCTCGACCTTCACCATACCATCTTCGTCGAGTTTTAGGTAGGCGTCACGCCCTCTATAACCTAGAACTTTTGGATCTGGTATCTCTATTCTATCTTCTTCACCGCCTGCGTATTTACGCTCCTCAGCTACGTAGGTTCTGAAGAACGATGAGCGAGCCAAACCTCTGTCAACGCTGGATTTATTCATTATTATGGCGTCCTCCATATTGTACCCAGTATAACTCATCACCGCAACTACCATGTTCTGCCCTGCAGGTCTTGCATTATACCCTATAACTTCAAGAGGTCTTGTCTGTACGAGCGGTATTTGCGGATAGTGGAGTATGTGAGATCTCGAATCGGTTCTCAACAAGAAGTTTGCAGCGTAGAGCCCCAGTGCCTGTTTGACCATTGCTGACTGGTATGTATTGCGAGGTGATTGGTTATGTTCGGCGTATGGTATAGTAGCGGCTGCTACGCCCATTATGGCTTGTGGCCAGATCTCGACGTGAGTTGTGCCTTCCCGGATCTCGTCGGGGTTCAATGCTATCAATGCATTCTCTTCCTCTTCCGCATCTAGATACTCTATGACCCCCTTCCTCACAAGATCCTCGAATCTTATCTCTCCACGTCTAAGTTTCTCAAGATCTTCTTTAGTGATCTTCAGTTTACCATTTTCAACTACAAGTAATGGTCTTAGGATACGACCAGCATCAGTATTTATGTACACTTCGTTTATGTACTTTGTCTTGTAATGCGCAACACTAACCTCGTAATCTATGACCCCCCTTCTTCTAAGCTCGCGGATCTTCTTTACAAGTGCCTCGCCATCCGGGTGGTAGCCTATGAGGGTTCCATTGAGGAATACCTTGGAGTATCCACGCACATCTTCGAAACTGAGCCTCTGATTCCTTAGATCGTCGAAGACCTTCTCGGCAGGTATTACACCAAGCTTGTAGAGTAGCTTCTCAATAGGTTTGGGATCCGTACCTACAGATATAGTGGCTAGCAGCGCCAAGTTCTTGACCAGACCACAGTTGGGTCCCTCAGGAGTTTCGAATGGGCAGAGCCTCCCCCACTGTGTTCCGTGGAGGTCACGTGCTTCGAAATGAGGTTGCCCTCTGCTGAGAGGCGATACAACTCTTCTTAGATGGCTTAGCGCCGACATCCAATTCGTCCTATCTAGAATTTGACTAACCCCTGTTCTGCCGCCAATCCAAGTCCCCGTAGCTAAAGCATGCCTTATCCTTTCGGTTATTATATCGCTACGAACGAAGAGTGATAGACCTAACCGTTTATCGCGCGTTCTAGCCCTCTCAAGCTGGTACCTGAAGTCTCTTATGAAACTGCGGAAGGCTACTCTAAAGAGTATTGCAAGCATTTCACCTGCTAGCTTGACCCTCTTATTAGCATAGTGGTCCTTATCGTCGGGTTTCCTACGTCCTAGCATAAGCTCTATGAGCTTCGCAGCCATCTGGCCGAGGAACAACGCTTTCTTTAGCCTATCCTCTGGTCTGGTCCCTATATGTGGAAGGAAGTGCCTATCCAATACATACTTTGCTCTTTCTATCCTGCTCTCCCTTACCTGCCCTATCGCTATTCTCGCACCTATGAAGTCAAGCGCATCTTCAACTGTTGCTATCGCCCCCGCCTGTGCAAAGGAAGGTAGCAACTCTTTCTGGATTTCTGGATCGGGGGATACAGCATACACAATATCTACGTCGCGTTCCAGTCCCAGAGCCCTCATGAAGATTACAAAAGGTATTTTGCCTGGGACCGCAGGGAATGATACGTGCAGCGTTCCATCTTTATGCCTATCTAGGATCACCGGTATCCTGTACCCAGCTGTAGCAGAAACAACCTTTGCCGTATGCGTGATATTTAGCCCCTCTCTCCCGTAGTCAACAATGATTCTGTTCGGCGCTACGTCCTCTTGTATGACAATAACGCGCTCAGAACCATCTATTATGAAATATCCTCCAGGGTCTTTGGGATCTTCGCCTATCTTCGCCAACTCTTCCGGTGTCATGCTAGAGAGCGGATCCTTTATGGACTTGACCATTATCGGTATGTCGCCCACGTACACCTCAACAGGGTTGGAGGCAATACCGTTCTCATAGGGAACCAACGTTATGTACAGCGGTGCCGCGTAGGTTAGGTTTCTATGACGACATTCCATCGGCGTTACTGTCCTATTAATGCTACCATCAACCTCTTTGACCTGCGGTTCTCCTAGTCTAAACCCTTTTATTACGATCTTCAGACCGGGTATCGAAGTCTCAATCACTGATTCTTCTCTTATTATCTCTTCAAGCATCTGTGTTACGAAACGATTGTAAGAGTCTATATGGTGCCTCACAAGCCCACGTTCTTCGAGAAAACGCTTTATCAACAACCATCGGTCTTCGTGTGTAAGCTCCAACACTTCCTTTGGATGAGCACGCGGCAGAGGCTCGAAACTAGCTTTGATCTCAGCCAAGGCTCTCAACCCGGCACGACATATCTATACACAACTATTTCGCCTGCCGTTGGACTCTTCCGCACTATCTTCACTATATCCCCTGGCTTAGCCCCTATAGCTCTAACTACTGGGTCTGAAACTCTTATCCACGGAAGCTCCTCTGGCTTTATTCCGTACAGTTTCAGCACCCTGGCCGCCTCCTCCGGTGAAGCTATCTCATGCTTAGGCACTAGTTCGTGCTCTAGTATCTTCCTGAGCATATCTTTTGAAAGGGACATACAATGCTACACCTCTCCATTAGGCCTAGAGCTTAGGTATGTAGGTACAGAGTAAATAGGTGTTACCCACACCCATTGATGCTAGAGAAGCTTAATAAACCCGAATGCTTCAAAGTTTATGGAGCGGAGGGCCCGTAGCTCAGCCCGGTAGAGCGGCGGGCTTTTAACCCGTAGAGCTATACGCGCGGAGGTCCCGGGTTCAAATCCCGGCGGGCCCGCCACAACCGCTATTAACTATTCCCCGCTCATCAGCTACTCATTACACTTATAAGTTCACTCCTTAACTCATTAAGTAGCGGGTGCCGCCGTAGCTCAGCCCGGCAGAGCGCCGGACTCATACGGTGAGAACACCTGGGAGATCCGGTTGTCGCGGGTTCAAATCCCGCCGGCGGCACCAATCTCATTCTTGATAATTATTCATAAAGACGGCAGGATTTTATTTATCACAAACTCATTATGACCCAGAACTTCTGCACGTGTAAGCTTACCTCTCGCAACCTCTAGCACTAACTCGAACAACTGCTCACCAACTTCGCTTACAGTTTTTTGACCTAGCAGAACTGGACTAGCATCGAAATCCATGTTCTCCCTCATCCGAGCATAGGTATGGGGGTTTCCCGTGATCTTTATCACGGGTGCTACGGGGTTACCTAAGGGTGTTCCTCTACCCGTAGTGAATAGTATCATCTGAGCTCCTCCTGCTACCATGCCTGCCAATGACATTGCATCGTTTCCAGGGGTATCCATAATGTAGAGCCCCCTACCTTTAATCTCTTCAGCGTACTCTAGGATTCCTCTTATGGGTCTACTACCTCCCTTTATGATCGCGCCGAGCGACTTCTCTTCTATAGTCGTTATACCACCGGCTATGTTACCGCGCGTCGGTTGCGCTCCTACGATATCAACCCCCCGTTCTTCAGCTATCTTGAGCCACCTCTTGATAGCGGCGAGAAGTTTATCCCGCGTAGCAGGTTCCGCTATTCTCTTGATCAACACATGCTCAGCTCCTATCATCTCCGGAGTCTCTGACATTACTATAGTACCCCCGAGATCTACTACCTTATCAGAAACGTAACCTACAACAGGATTAGCTGCAATGCCCGATGTAGCATCTGAACCCCCGCACTTAACGCCTATCACAAGCGATGAAACATCAAATCTCCTAGGTCTTAATCTGGATGCTTCCTCTACTAACCTCTTCAGAACTGCAACACCTTTATCTACTGTACTCGTGGTACCTCCACATTCCTGTATAACCACTACCTCGACACTCTTTCCACTACTAGCTATAGTATCGGCAAGTTTCTCCACGGGTAATTCTTCGCATCCTAAACTAACTAAGAGTACTGATGCAACGTTAGGATTCCTGCCTACACCAGCGAGAGTTCTGAACGTGACCTCTAGATCAGGTTCGAGCTGCGAGCAGCCAAACTGGTTATCGACATACGAAGCTCCACGAAGACTCATAGCTATTCTTCTGGCAACGACGGTTGCACATACTACTGTAGGTATTACGGCAACATGATTCCTTATCCCTACTTTTCCGTCAGGCCTCTCAAAGCCCAGAATCCAGTTTTGACCGCTACTATTCATCTCTGCACACCCTATCTCTGACATACGTGCTCTCGAGGTTACGAACATGCACATGCTCACCTCTCTGGATTCGAACCTTAGCCCTTCCTATGGGGTTGCCGTATTTCACAACATAGCCACACTTCGGAATATCTTCCAAAGCCACCTTATGGCCGAAGGGCACATCACTCTTCAAAACTAATTCTATGACCCTGCCGTTCTTCACAACCCTTATCTTCTCGCCTTTTCTAAGGTCTGTCAAAGCTACCGCTACATTGTCTTCGGGATGTAGGACAAGTACCTTCGTCTCTCCCATAGTGCATCTGCGATACACATCGACAGAGAAAGAAATATGTTTGATTAAGCAAAGAGAAGCCTGAGTATAATTGCGAAACATCACCATAACTTCTTGAACCAAGATTTAGTTCTAAAACAAGTTTCTATGATGGGGCTAAGGGGCGGTAGTGTGACGATACTTCTTATAGAGTTAGGGAGATCGATCAAGCCTCAAATCGTTGAAAACGCGGTGGATGTGGTAGTGGCCTCAAAACCGGTTGCTCTATTCTTAGTCGATGAGAATCCAGGAAGCATTACAGAGGTACTATCAGTGCTAGGTATACCACTTAGCATTGTGCACACTTTGGAAGGTTATTCCCGTACAAGACAGTTCTTTGCACTATTTAGACGTGCTGGAAAGTTCGCCTTGGTAAGCATGGAGATCGTTGAAAATAGTAATTCGGTTCGCCAATCAATGACACCTATACACGTGATCGTTGGACCAGACAGCGTTATTGTGGTAAGCAGAAGAAGTTTGTTGCTATCGCGTATAGTTAACCGGACTGTGAATGAATGCAGCAAGCCAATTCATTTACTGAGAATAGTACTTGAGGAGGCTATGAATTCCTATTTATCGCTTCTAGAGAAGTTGAACAATAAGGTAGAGCAACTTGAGGATAAGGTAGTATCGAGCCCCGGTAGGCACTGTCTCGAAGAGCTAAGGGTCGTTAAACAAAGATTGCTGCACATTAGAAGATCTTCGTGGAGACTTAGAGAGGTAATGCATGAATTCCTGACCTTTATCAAGTATAGCGATGAATACCAGCATATGAAGGAGATCCAAAATCTACTACTAGAAACAATAGATGCATTGGAAACGAGTCGCGAACGCATTTCTGATCTACTGGAACTCTACCAGTTTGGTGCTAGTATCAAACTTACTGAGATAATGAAGTTCCTCACGATTATAGGAAGTATCTTCATTCCCTTGATGTTTATCTTAGGAGTATGCAACATGTTCCTCAATTCAAATACAAACCTTTGGAACATGCCAAAGCTAGACTACCCTTATGGACTCATACTCATGTTGCTAGCCATGTTATCGATAGTTATAGGAATGATTCTGCTCTTCAGGAAGAAGGGCTGGATCTGACCATTTTGGAGTCAAGGGTATTTAAATCTTTGAGCTGAATAGTGTAATGGGAACGAGGAGCGCAGTATCTTGAGAGGGGGTTTCACGGGAAAACTGCGTATAGGCTTCTTATCGCGTTATCCCCCTATGCATTGTGGAGTCGGTGAGTATACTCGATTTCTTGTCTCGGCTCTCAAGTCCATAGCGCCATGGCTTGACATCATAGTCTTCACCTCCACCAGTAACGGCGCGGAGCCATGGCATGATCGATTGCTGAACATAGAGGTAGTTCCAGTATTCAATGAAGGTGACCGAGGATACGAAAAGCTATTGGATGCGCTGGCAGCTATAGGGGGTGTCAATATCCTACACGTACAGCACGAATATGGTATTTTCGGTGCTGGTCAAGGTCTTATAAAAACAGTTAGAGATGCACGCGATGAAAAGCTTGTTAAGAAAGCTGTAATAACGATGCACACAGTCTTTCACCCCAGCTCTGGACGTGATAAGGAGGCTAAGTTTCAGAAATTGTTGAATATCTTTGATGCTGTTATAGTGCACAGCATACTACAGGAATTTGAACTTCAGTGGCAGGGTGTAGAACCCAGTAAAATCCACAGAATACCCCACGGTACTCTCATAAATCCTTACCTAGGCTTTCCCAGAAGAACCCTCGCATCCTCGCTAGGTATAGACCCAGATCTGTTAAAGGGACTTATAC
>QMWT01000033.1 GCA_003661775.1 Thermoprotei archaeon | reverse complement strand
CCTTTGAAGAGGCTTTACACCAGGATCATCAACGGAATTGACAAAAGGATTTCGTGGCTCTACTTCATAGGTGAGTCAGGGAGTGAAACCGTTAGAAGATGTCTAGACATATTCTACGACTCCATGGAGGCCGGCGGAGACCCTGCCCGGGTGGGAATAGCGCTGAGCACCTTAACTCACCGTCTCACTACTTTAAGGAAGCAACGGGAACAGATTGCGAGGGCATTCGAAGGAACAGTATACGTACTGCACATGCTTGTAGTTGCATTAACCGAATTCATAATAAGCCTCATCGGGGTGTTTCAACAACTCTTTACATCCCTCAGCACCGCCACTCCAATAGAGTTGTTCAATGTTGCTGCAGTACCCACCGAGATGCTCTTGGCCATGAAAATAGTGCTTGTGTTCTCGTTAACGCTCTTGAACGCTTTTGCGATGAAGTCTGCCAGCGGTGGCTTCACGGGCTCGGCGTGGATCCATGCCTCAGTCCTGCTCATCCTGAGCGGCATAACCATGATATTCGCCTCGAGATTCGCGGAACTGCTAATACAGATGTTTAGGCTCGAAAACATAGAGATGCCCCTACCTCAAGGTTGATGCCCTAGAATGCTCTTGATCAACGTCCTTATAACGCTCTCAACCCCCCTTAGTATAATCTCGATGGAGCTTATGACCGTTAGGATTAGAAGTATAGAGCCCACGAACAGCAGCAGTACTCCCAAGGCTATCCAGAACTGGTTATTCGATAGGAATACAATGAGAGAACTCAAAATCTCGGTAGCCACCAACACTATGAAGATAAGTAGTACTGTGGTCGGATTTCTTAGAGCTCTTTGAAGGGCCTCTCTTAAGCTTTCTGGCAGCTCCAGCCTTAAAGCACTGAACACTATGAATGTTAGGACCACGGTGAGTATGGATATCACTATCATAAAACGCAGGTTCTCTAATCTATGACCTAGAGAGGCCACTATAGATACCCTCGGGGTGCTAGAGGTCGAAATCTACATACTTCTATGCCCTAGGATCTTAAAAACTATAGTCGCTCAGTAGGCGCAGAAACTCACTAAGCTTTAATAACCATGGTACATTGATTCCTCTGGGAACATACACTATGGCCAAGTTCTACGGTGTTCCGCTAATAATAGTGCTCTTAGCACTGATCCTTTCTCCACAGCTCTTAGTGGTGGATGGAACTGACGTCTCTAATAATCATGATCTAAAGCTTTACAGTGTGATGATGGGTGTGAAGTATCCACCTTCGTTGACCCTCCCCCTGAGAGATCTAGAGACAGCGCTCATGAGTGATGAAGTCGTAACACTTTTCACTAGAGGAGGGTTCCTTAACGAGCTTTATTACACAGATGGACTTGGCGGATATGTCCACATAAATTTCGATGAGTATATCAGGGGGTCTGGAAGCAACAAGTCGTTTATAGAGAAGGGTACCGTGCTACTACATTACAGCGGGTACATGGTGAAAACCGAGATAAGCAGTCATGATCATGGTAGATCTATAGAGTTGACGACCACAGCGCTTCAAGGAGAGAAAACGTTTGTTCACACTATATGTGCTTCAGACATCTACGGTGAAGTACCTGAAGCAGTTTTGCAGATATCCATGTTCCCCACACCTAGCTCCATAATAGAGTACCCTGGTAAAGGATTTGTTATAGAATTTGGGAAAGGCGTAGCAGTGTTCTGGCTCTTAGATGAGGGAGGGTTCCTTAACGTCTCTGTAACCGAGAGAGATCATCTAAATGTTAGGGTATTCTTCAAGAACTTCACAGGTACTAACTGCCTTAGACTCATAATCGTAATGGCAAGAAATCTTGAGGAAGCAACGAAGCGTTTGGACCTCTTGAAGAATACATGGACTAAGCTTGTACAGAAGTCTGAGGATTTTCTCGCTGAATTAGTTAAGGATTTTCCTAGTATTAGTGTGACTACCGAAGAAATCAGGGATTTATATTATCTGGCGCTGTATCTCCAACTAAATAGCTTAACACGAACGGGAGCAAGCAGTGACGGTATTAAGATGTCTGCGCTGGGTCTCTTAAACGCTGCATATATGTTCCCATTCACCCGTAGCAGGGTACTCAAGGCATTAATTCTTAACGAGATTAATGAAGTCATTGCCCAGATCTCCAAGAAGGGCGCGGACATGCCCCCATCAGAGAAAATATCTCTGTTATCCACCGCTGCGTTAGCGTTATACGAATACTATAAAACGTCACCAGAACACGTGGATACCGTTAAATCAATCTTTTCCTTTCTTGATCGCGTACTAACCAGCGAAGAATTTGACAATACTCTCAAGAACATATCAACCCCGAGACACACTGTGCTCGCGGCTCAGTTATTCAAAAACATATATGAACTATCCAGGCTGCTAAACAACGAGAAACCCATATACATGGCTATGTATAGAAAGGCTGTGGACAGAGCAGAATCATTGCTTCTTAATGCGGGTCTACATGTTCATGACATCAAGGCATACAACAGTACAAGCATCATCAAAGATTATACCCTAGCTCTCGCCCTCCTGTCAATGCTTGAATCAAGTCATAGAAACGAGCTCCTAGACATCCTAGCTGAAATCATCTCCGGGAACGATATTCAGTCCCTAATGGAAGGTTCGCCTTATGAGCTATGTGTTGCCTTCATAGCTCTAGCACGTGGTGGCTATGCTGACACGGTACACGATGTTTTAACCGATATTATGTCGAAGGCTAAGTCGGGATTTCTTGATAGAGTACCTCTTTGTATAGGTACAGTTGTGCTCCGTGGATACTTAGGTCTTGAATTGATACCTCAGGGGTTGATAATAAAGCCCTCTATACCTACTGCGTTGAATGGAACTGCTGCACAAATATTTGTATGGGATAGGAAGGTAAATATCTTCGTCAAGGGTTATGGGAACACTGTGAAGAGAATCATCATAAATAACGAGCTCCTGGAAACTCCATATATTTCTGGAGAAATGCTCAGAACCAATGAGGAGAATTTCGTGTTCATCGAGATGCAGTCACCCCCAAAGAAATTGCTGTTGATTCGGGTTCTGAAGGGGCGTACACCATTAAAGGGTGTGATGATCCGCGTGATCGTAAATGATAGCATTGTGAAACGCGCATACACGGATCTTGAAGGTGAGGCAATTTTCATAGTTCCACAAGAAGCCAGAATTTATGTTGAAGCAGAGTATAAAGGAGTAAAGTACGGTATAACCACGTATGTAAGCAAGGCTGAACACAATGAGGTTACCATTACGATACCGGACTATGGTGAAGATAAAACGCAGAAGGAATTATTTAGCAATATAACTACGATTAAGAATAATGTTAACGAACTTGCAGAAAAACTTGCGGAGTTAGAGAAAGAGTTGAAGATGTTAAAGGAGAATGTTTCAAGACTTCTAACGAGGGAAACTACCACCACCGATACATCGCTGAGTAGGGGCTCGAGAGACTTTCTGCTGACTGCGACAATTTTTGTGATATTAGCAGTATTGTCTGGGTTGATCGTCTTATATGCTAAAAGAATCTTCAAGAAGGTTAGAAGAGGAGAAAGCCACAGTGGCAACATCCTCAAGAAACTTTCATCAGTAGGACTAATAGTACTTCTATTCGCGTACCTGTTAGGAAGCCCGGCTGTGTTCTGCGATAAAACTTCGCTGATGACCCGCCAACATCAGTTCAGCTACACATTAACAGACTGGGGTGGCTGGGTACTCCAGGTATACGTTCAGACGAGCTATCCGTGGATCGCTGGATTGGAGGCGCGCATACATGTTAAGGTAACTGTTAAGGAGGCGGTACCAAATACCACTTTAACAATAACCAAACTAACCTTAAATCTAAGAACTCTGGAGGTATCTAGCTATGTCGGTAGATTTAGCAGTGTAGGTGAGAGCGTAGACATTAACCTTACACTACCCCTAATAGATCCTGAATTCGCAAAAATAATTCCGGGTGAGAGCACAACCGAGTCGGCTATACTAACTTTTGAAGGATATGTAGAAGATAATGAGAGGAAGAGGAGTCTATACACATCAACATTAGAGGTGCCCGTACAGATCACAGCCTTACCTTCTGCACTCAAAGTCGAGATCAAAGCCCCGGAAGAGGTTGAGCTTGGCGACTATGTACTGCTTGAAGTGATCGCTAGGAACATCGGCATTTCAGAGCTGTATAGCCTTACACTATCTATATACATCAATAAAGAACTTTCAGAAAGTAAATTCGTAGGAACTTTACCTCCCGGAGCCGTAGTTAGAATATTCGTTCCTTTCAAACCAGCAAAAGAGGGTATATATACAGTTCTAGCTAGGGCCAACTTCACCACGCCCCTAAATAAAGTCAATGCTGTGATTAATGCAGTTAAGCTCAGAGTGAAAAAGGTTTTTCAACTAATGATATACGTAGATGCTTTGAAGGCCGAGGTCTTTGACACAGTTATGATCAAAGGTGTCACGCAGCCTCCTATAGCGAACTTGTCCTTAGACCTAGAGATGAGTTCTGACGGTGGGGCCTCATGGAACGTCATAAGCACGTGTACAACAGATTTATCGGGGAAGTGTTCCTTTAGTTGGACTCCTTCAAACCCCGGAATCTATGAACTGAGAGCACATTTCATAGGCTCGGATATCTACTTCGAGACGTTTAGCAATGTCATACGCATCACTGTATCTAAGAGAACTCCCATACTCAGGCTAGAGGTAGGGAAAAACATCGTTAAGGTTAATGAGAAGGTCGCTCTGAGAATCTCAATGACGCCTAAAATCTCAGCTAAGGTAAGGCTGGAGTATAGGCTCCTAGAAGAAAACACGTGGAGAAAGTATGTAGATGTAAAACTAGATGAAAATGGGCAAGGCACAGTTGAGTGGATCCCCTTGAAGCCAGGTACCTATGCATTCCGTGCTGTTCTAGGTGAAAGCAGTGTTTTGCTAGGCGCAGTCAGCAACACAATCACACTAAAGGTCACTAATTATACTCAGACGCCCCCTAAAAGCACGGTCACTAGTCTTGGCCAGATACAACCTCCACTCCCCGAAAACATCGTAAGGTACATCATGGTCGGAGTAGTTGTTACGAGTATTGCAATAGGGATAGCAATTCTGTTCAGATGGCGTAGAGCCTAATAGAGCTTAACTGCAGGACTCTCTAATTATTTTAAAACAATTCACGTTCTATGTAAGTTGTCTATGATCTAAATGAGCTACGTTCACAAAGGATCTCTTAGACTCTAGAAATGCTTAATCTAGCTGTTTATACGGTAAGCTGAAAGGTGTTAAAGGTCAAAAGCCTCAGTTGGTAGAAGAGACCCCCTGTTTTTATGACGGGCTCAACGTTGAGTGATTTAGACTACGTTTCACATACTCCGACTCTTGTGATTACTTTCGAATATCTCCATACCTTTTCACAAACTCCACAACTCTATCTATAGGAATTCCCGGCACTGTATTACCATCACGCCCAACCATAGTTCTTGACTGGAATATTGAGTTTAGCACCGCCTCCTCGACAGCCTCTGCAACTGCTTTGAAGAAGGGGTTGAGGTATTCGTCGGGTAGCAACTCTGCTCTGATCAGCTGCTTGGCCCCATGGCGCACTCTGCACCTTGTTGAGAAAGCCACCACCACCTCTCCGCTCCCATGCGAAGAGTAGCCTCCCACACGGGCAAGCCCTACACCAGCTCTCCTGGCCAGCCGCTTGAGCTGTCTATAGCTGAGGGAGGCATCCGTCGCTATGACGATGTTTATGGATCCCTTCTCGCTTTGTTCAACACCTTCTTTTAGGTACCTCCCTACGGGTACCCCCGCAACGATGAGATCGCCTTTCCTGCCAAAGTTGCTCTGGACAAGCACGCCTAGTGTGAACCTGCCTACAGGGGTTTCCACTATACGCGATGAGGTTCCTATACCTGATTTAAATCCAAAGCTCCTCACACCAGTACCCGCACCAACAGAACCCTCCTCAAAATCCTCTGAAGCACTCTCGAGTGCTTCGAGAACGTGGTGCTGTTTAACGTGCCTACCCTGGATATCGTTTAGGAACCCGTCGTTACACTCGAGAACCACGGGATTAACGGTCGTGGTGGTAACGCCTATACTTGGGTTCTCCCTGATCGAGTACTCGATAAGTCCGTCAGCTACAAGCCCCACGTTCAGCGTGTTCGTGAGGGCTATCGGGGTCTCCAGGACCCCCAGCTCCTCAACCTGTACGAGACCCCCAGCCTTCGTAAACCCGTTGATCACGTGAACAGCGGCCGGCACCTTCTCAACAAACACGTTCCCTTCATGAGGAACAACTACGGTTACGCCGGTTCTCACGGGGCCTTTACCGGGTACAAGCTTGCCCCCGCCCTTAACTAGTGTCACGTGCCCTACCCTAACACCGCGTACATCCGCTATAGAGTTGCGAGGACCGGGGTTGAGCGACCAGTACCTAGGTACTATACCCAGCTCACGTAGACGAGGCACTAAGCTCACCAAGTACTAGACATCTGGCTTAGAAACAAGGCTGTTGCCCCCAGCTAACCACGCGGAGTATCTCTGTCTGGTTATAAGCTTCTGAACGAAGGCAGTAAGCGGGGTAGTGTGTGAGGGCTGAGGATCTTGTTCTAGTTGCGGTGCTAAGCGGCGCCGATACCGTGGAGAGCATCGCTGAGGCGACCAGACTCGATATGGCAAGTGTTGAGAGGGCTGTTCAGAAGCTTGTGGCCGAGGGGATGCTCGCGTATGAGGAGAGGGGCTTCTGGATTTTCAGAAGGCACGTGCTCAGGCTTACGGAGAGAGGGTTTGAGAGGGCCCAGAAGGCTCTTGAAGAACTGAAGAAAGTTGCCGAGCATATTAGGAGCAGGCTCGTTGAGGCGCGCGATGAGGAGCTCCATACACTACTCCGACCCTATGCATCGATCATACCTCTCATGGTCTACCTCGGCCTCCTCGACATGGCGTTCCTAACACTGCCTCTAGCGATAGGTTTCGAGGACGCAGAGGAGCTCGCGGAGGACGCTGACGTGGATATCGAGAATGCAGACGTGGATTTCGTCTAGCCATTACCGCCACACTTTTTACTATTTCAGTATTTCTTAGCCTGCGGTGACACTCTATGGAGCTGAAAGCCCGTTCAATCCTCGTAGAAGGGAGCAGGTCCGTCATAGATAACGGGCGTGGTCACAGCATAGTGACAGATCTTCCTCCTAAGATGGGCGGTAACGATACCGGGCCTACAGCTCTAGAACTTGTCGTCATGGGATTGGCAGGGTGTATAACTACAATCTTCTCAATAGTGGCGAAGAAGACGAAGCTCGAGTATAGCTATGCAGAGGTTTACGTAGAAGCGGAGAAACCTGATGATGCTCCTACGCTTACACAGGCGAGGATGAAGGTAAAGGTCGGGACCAATGCGTCTAGGAAAGATGTTGAGAAGACGTTGAGGCTTACTCTCCAGAACTGCCCCGTGGGTATACTGCTAGAGAAGGCAGGTGTGAGGATAGAGGTAGAGCTCGTGGAGCCAAAAGATTAAGAGCTCTTCTCGACTTCGATTCTCACAACACTGCTATCCGTCGTGATCATCATCGAGAACCTTCTTTTACACTCACGCCACTTCTCCTCCTCGTAATTAACCCCGACCTCCTTCCCATCGATACTGATGCTGACAAGCGACGAATCTGCTGTAGAAGCGCTGAGTTTCACGGGGACTTCCCTCGGGATCTTGACACCCAGGCCTACAGAGCTCGACGTGCTGTCTAGAGACAGTGATGAAGAGTTTTCTCCAGGTGTTATCTGAAGGGAGCCTCTGAGCATACTACTCTCGGTAGAGAACTTGATGTCGTTCGAGACAACTACCCGTTTTAACGAGGCGACGGAGCTATCGAGAACAACTTCAAGGTTTTCCACATCCACGTCCTGAAGCTCAGCAGAGCTGGCTTCGAAACGTCCGTGCAGTTTCTTCAGCTTGTACCTAGGGAGTATGACCTCGGCGAAAACACCGTTAAAAGACGCAACGAGGGTGTTATCTTCTTCTACATCCACGCTGTACTCACCATGTTCACGGAATCTGATCTTGATCTGTGGCGTGTCACCACTCCTAATCTTCAACGATGAGCTGGCAAGCACCAGATTTATACCCTTGATGTTCCTCGGAATCTCTATAGTAGTCTCCTTGTGCTCAGGGGTTAGGAACATCGACGTGGATACTTCGAGTATCTTGGGGATTGTTCGGGACACCGTATCTACAACAACTCCTGCTATTGCTGGGCCAAGCTCGACTAGTCTAAGCAGAGGTCTGAACATTCCTTGCCTACCGACTCTACTCCTTCCACGGATGATTAGGGTATCGCGTGCGAGCTCTGCGAGGATTCCGTGCAGCTCCTCGGGGGCTTCGATCACGAGGACCTTCTCTACTCCTTCCACAACGCTCCTTAGAAGCTCGGGGGGCATGTCCTCCACTACCAGCCTCACGATCTTCCTGAACCTGATCTTCCTACCCTCTTTTCTCAGCTTCTCCGCAAGGTTACGCCCGAATACAAACTCTAGCTTATCTTCGACAACAAGGATTTCCTTAGACCTCTCAGCCAACCTCTCCACAGCTTCGCTTTCTCCTTCTAGGAGCTTGAGAAATGCGTATGCTCTACGACCCAGTTCTGTAAGCTCGTACTCACCCCGCTCGTTCTTTCTAACTAGACCCTGCAGCTTCTTCAGATGGAATGCGAAGGTGCCTGAGTCCTCCACGCCCACAGCTCTCATGAGCTCGGTATAGGTCATAGGTCCTCTACTACCAAGAGCCCTCACTATAGCCCTCCTAATCCTGTGTCCTAGTGCATCGAGTATCTTCTCCACGTCGCTGGCCATAGAGGTCCCGTGCTACTAGTGGATGCTCCTCAGCGAAATACTCTCTGTAGAGAGCTACCCACGTTTATGTGTGGAGAGAACTAAACCAGTAAAACGATTGAGCTGCAACTATTGCTAGGGTATTTACGTGCGCGGGACTAGAGTTATTGCAGGTAGCTGGGGTTTGTTGAGGATACTGATAACTAACGACGACGGGTACACATCGCCAGGACTCTACATGCTCTACGATGCCGTGAAAGATCTTGGAGAGGTGTTGGTGTTCTCTACAGAGCTTCCGCGGTCCGCAGTAGCACACACGATCTCGTTCAACAAGCCGCTGAGGGTTCACAGGATCAGGTTCTCGGGCTACGAACTCTACGTTACCGATGGCACCCCTGTCGACGCCATCCACTTAGCGGTATCGCTTCTAGGGTTTAAGCCAAACTTGGTGTTCTCGGGAGTTAATGTAGGTGAGAACCTCTCGCTTCAGCACATCTTTTATAGTGGAACGCTGGCAGCAGCAATAGAGGCCGCTCTCATGGGAGTACCAGCAATAGCATTCTCAGCAGATGTGAAGACGTTCGAAGAGCTTGAAAAGAAGGAGCTTAGAGAAATCGTGACGAAAGTTGCAAGGGTTCTAGCAGAGTTTGTTGCCAAACAAGGTTTTCCCCGAGGAGCCGATGTACTCTCCGTAAACATTCCGAGCCCAGATAGGTTCCGTAGATGCGTAAGACTCGCAAAAGCTTCCAGAATTAGGTGGGTATCGGTGTACGAAGAACGTATAGATACGCGGGGACGCCCCTACTACTGGCTCGAGCCAAAACCAGTAGATCCCAAACCTGGTACCGACGTCTACGCGGTTGTAATAGAGGGGTGCGTAGCCATTACACCACTAACTGTAAACCTCAATGCGCCACATTGTGAATGTTCTAATCTAGAGGAAGTGTTGACTAAGCTTTTCGAAGAAGAT
>QMWT01000032.1 GCA_003661775.1 Thermoprotei archaeon | reverse complement strand
TCTCCACAAGAAGGTGAAGAGTACAAGAAGATGTTAGAGTACATCAGAACTATCATGGAAGTTAGAGGTCTCCCATCTTCATTTGTAGAAAAAGTAGTGAAAACATCAGGAGAATGGTTTATATCAGTAAAAGGAAGATTCTATCAAGCTATTAAAAAAGAACGTATCGTTCCTCTATCCTTGCTGTTTGAACAGCCTAGTATCTCTGATGTATGTACTTTCATGATCAGAGATATCATAGCAGATCCAAATGACTTCGTTAAATGGATGAACAAGCTTGGAGTATATCGTGATGTCGCATTATTCTACTACTTGCTTCATTATCGTTATCCATCACCAGAACGCCTTTCAGAGTTTGTATGGAGAGGTATAGCTGGAGAGTTATGGTATCCAGAAGCAAAAGTAGATGAGAACGTCCTAAGAGTCTTTGGAATTGCTCCTGAAAGCGTATCCGCTAAAGCTCCAAGAGAACTAAACTTCCAAGGAAAGGATCTATTCTCAATGTTATCAACATACATGAAATGGCATGACTACGCTCGATTCCCCTGGAATCCTGGATGGCCTACTGATAACTCAATAATAATTGATCTCCTTGCAGACATTCCAGGAAAGATAGATCTCAGGTGGATGTCAAGATGGGGAATCTTCGATTACTGGTCTGCAAAGGGAATTGGATTAAAAACGTCTATTGAAGAAATCACAAAGAACTTGCTTCCTCCTAAAGGATCAGTCCAAGCACGAGACGTATATCAATACTTCAAGAAACAATTATCAGCACAAGCTCCAGTTTTCGATGTACGACAATTTGCTCGTACACTACAAGCGACAGGCTTACATCCGTACTGGATACCTTGGATCTCCATCGCTGAGAGCATTAATGCATTAACTGAGGAAAGGACACTCCTCCGTACTGGATTCATGAATCTGTATGAGGAAGGACTATTAGATCTGAATGGACTGAACGATCTCCTTGCAGGATTCTTCAGTATTAAATTCATTACAGGATACTATGACATGGAAAGTCATGATTGGACTGATGTAACTGTAGAAGTTCCTGTAGCTTTTCTCCCTGCAGAAAGTAAGCTGATGGAACTAAGATCAATATTCGACAGAGCAGTATCCTTGATCCGTGATTATATCTCAGTACTTAGGACAGGTGTTAGAGAATGGTTTATATCCCCATCAGAAGCCATATCAAAATTACAATCATTCGTAGCACTAATTAACAAGCAATGGTTTACTAATGCTGTCCAAAAGGTAACTGGAAAAAGCCTATCTCTAACACTTGATAAAGCGTTTAGTGAAACACTCGAAAAGTACTTTGAAGACGTAGCAGATCTCAGCACTACAAAGCTTGAAGTCATTCCTACTCCATCACAAGTAGCCTCCTTTTCTGAATACATTAATGTTCCAGATGATGTTATAAAAGAAGTCTTAAGTGTTAGGAGAATCCCTGATAAGTACAAGAAATTATGGGTGAATTACATCAGAACAAGAATGATATCATCTGAAGTAAACCAGCTCGTAAGCGACATTCGTAGGCTCTACGAATACTTTACTGTTCCAAACCAGCTCTTAAAAGAAGTGAAGGATCTAATGAGCAGAGGAGGATGGACCTCTGCAGAACTCCCGATATTCGATAAGGATCTCGAAGTACGTAAGCTCTATCGTATAATGTCCTATCTGATACCTACTATACGTGGAGCAGTAGGTGATGCCTACTATCTCCCTGATGAAGAAAAGCTGATCGAAGAAGTGGTAAAAGCTCGTGGAATCGATACTCAGAAATATAAAAAACAAATAGATTATTACAAGCGGTTAGCAAAGAACAGGAAAATTTATAGAAGATTATCATCCTTCATAACCGAACTAATTAATGACTATGCGTCAAGAGTAATCGAGATGAACGAACTTAAGAAAGAGCTTGAAGGCCTTAAACCTTATGGTATCATAGATGAAGAAATTAACATCATTATAAAGATTGCTGAATACAGGAGAAGGCGATATGATAAAATATATGGACAGGGAGGATGATATTAGAAAGGTGAAAATATGAGTGTGTACGGATCATCCACAAAAGCTCCTGGACAGAATGTAAGGTATTTCGAATGGAATGCAGTAGTTAATGGTATCGATGATCTTTACTTTAATGATTCTCCATTCATGGGAAGGGATAAAATCCCAAGAGAAGATGGGAAATTCTCCATCGGCTCTCCTAATGCAAGGCTCAAAAATGTTTACTCCTTATGGGGATACTTTGATTCCGATTGCTTCGTACAAGGGAAACGTGTAATCAAGGACGGAGATCCTGTAAATATCTACGACATCTTCATCTATGCTAGAACAAGGATTACCGAGGCCATAGACAAATCATCAGTTCCTGGAAAACTAGATGTTCAGATAATATACTTGGAGCAAATTAAAGCTGATATAGAATCTGGAGTGAGTGTCAAGGATTACAGCACTACTGCTCAGAATCAGCTTAAAACCACTACTAGAGATGCCATCATCGAAGCTATTAAACAAGACCTACAAGATATTAAAGCAAAGCTTGATGAAGTTAGAGCTGAGATCGACGAACTTTACACCAAGACATTTTCTGATGTATTTACTGGTCTCTCTGGATCTGGATCAATGACATTATTCTATCCTGGACTTGGAAGGCGTATTGAGACCAGATCTTGGTTCTTACATTCCGATAGTACGAAGGGAGTCTTCTTCCTACGCTTCCCTGTTAGCAACAAATACATAGGAGCACTATTTTGTACACGTTCTGGAGTATCTCAGCACAATCGTGCACATATACCAGGTAACGTAGACGAACCAATCGAGCTATTATGGGACGGAATAGACGTTAACTCCTCGATAATTATTCAGATAACCTACAAAGAAGACTGAATATGATCCGTGTAATATATTACACATATCCAATGTTCCATAAAGTTAGTTTTCAGTTAGTAGCACGACAATACATAGACATGCTCCGATCTAAATATACTGTCTATGAGATAGACGAACGCTCTATTGCTAACTTCTATCCCGCAAAAGACAATCCCTTAATCTTACATCCTCTTATCTATATCTATAGCTCTCAGAAGAATGGTGTAGAACGCTTACGTAATCATTTATCAACTATAATAGGTTTCGAGGTAGCTGATACTGATAAAATCTCTCCCTTAGGCATTATGGCTACTGATTTTGCTGATCTACTTATCGTTCCCTCAACATGGTCCAAAGACGCATACATAAGATCAGGATGCAAGATTCCCGTAGAGGTAGTTCCTCATGCATTAAACGATGAATTCCTACGTCCAAAACGATATCCCAAACTAAACATTATCCAGAGGCTTTTAGAAGTCAAGCAGAAAAGGAACTTAGTCTATGGACTATTCTTTCTATGGCATTCTGGATATCGAAAAGGAGCTGATCTTGTGGATCGAGTATATCGTGAAGTAATTAAGGACTTTCCTAACTTCATCCTCATAATCAAGACACACAATATAACCGATCCACATCTTGTTAAGATGTCAAAAACAGGATGTATCATACTACGTGGATGGCTTAAAGATGAAGATCTAGTCGATCTCTACGATATATGCGACATTTATCCACTATTCTCAAGAGGAGGAGGATTTGAACTTAATGGTCTTGAATCATTATCCAGAGGACTTATAACCCTTGGAGCTTCTGAGGGATCTTGGACCGATTATCTTCCCAAAGAATTTCAGCTTCCAATACGAGGAAGGCCTTTCATCTTTAAGGATGGTCTCCCATCTACTATTCATTGTGGAAGAGGAGTAGAAATTGATGTTGATAAAGCTGTAGATAAGCTTCATGAAATTCTGAATAATCTTGATGAATGGAAAGCAAAAGCAAAGGAGTATGCTATGCTCGTTAGAAGGAAATACAATAAAAAGAGTGTAGGGAAAATCCTGCTCAAAGTCTTCGAAAAATACCTGGATGAAAATGTAAAAAAAGAACTGAATGTTTTAAGCTAACATCCTTCTGCTGTATCTCCTCTCCTTCCATAGCTCCCTTCGTATCAGATCACGAACTGCAACTCTAATTGCTTCACTTCTTGATGGATATATACCCATTTTCACTAATCTCTCTAAGTACTCTATGTATCTCTCTGGAAGATGAACACTAACGAGCTTTAAAATACTTTTGTTCTTCTTTTTCTCCTCCTTTCTCCTTCTCTCTTCTTTTTTCCTCTCTTCTTCTCTCCTCTTCACTAGCTCTTTAGTTCTTTGTGCTATCTCAGAAATTCCTGGATCTACATTTCTATGTCTATTCAGAAACATCCTAAGGGCCTCCCTAACTATTATACTCTCGTTAGGATAGTAGTGCTCTTCTATAAGTTTCTCCATCATTTCTTTCATTTCTTCTGGAATTTTTACTGTAGTTATTTTCATACATTCCCCCTAGAGAGAATATATTCCTTATAAAATATTTAAGCATTTCCTTTAAGGAGAAAAATAAACAAAAGATTAAGGATCTATTCAGGGATCTTAAAGGTCTCTAAATCCTTTAATACGGTATTCATATTCATCTGAATTGCAATAATTCTCCATTCGATCTTTCTAAACTCTTCTCTAACTCTCTTTATTATCTTCCTTAACATCTTTGCTTTCTTGAAATCTTCTATCTCTTTCTGAATTTCCTCTGGAACTATAGCTCCAATATATACATTCTTTATAATCTTACGCTCTTGTGAATCATATTCTACATACCAACAGTAAGTGTACTTCATTCCTATCTTGTTCTTTACCCATCTTGTATTAATGTACTTTGTTACGTGCTGTATCTCGTAGTCGCTCCATCCATATTTATTCTTTAACTCCTCGTACTCCTTCTCTAATTCTTCAATTCTCCTCTTGTGCTCCTGATACTTCTCTAAAATCTTCTTTGCTGAATCTAAAAAAACTTCAGGTTTTACTTCAAATTCCATTTCTTCATTTATTCCTTCAACATACCTTCCTGTCTCCATATCCATTCACCAATATAATGTTAGATTGTAAAGTATTTAAGCTTTTCTCTCAAGGAAATCTAACACCAAAATAAAAAAGAATGGTTTAAGCAAGGATTAGATCTCCTACCTTCACTTCAGGAGAATGAGAGACTACTACTACATATCCTCCTTGCTTTGGATCGTAGATCGCTACTGATTGGACCAAATGAGCATATTTGTGTATTAGTGCTCCATATAACCATATTGGGCCTCTTCCAGATATCAGTAAATGCTTTGGGCCTTTCACATCTGGAAACACTCTTAGGATCTCTTGTATCTGAGCAGGGATTATGTTCTCTGTTAGTTCGAACTCTATTTTAACGTACTTTTCATCTGTCTCTGTCCTTATTTTAACAAGGTCTTCTGCAGACATAGTTTCACATTCCTATTCTCTTTAAGGGGATAGTATATTAGAGTTACGCTAGGGTTTAGGTAATATTACTCTCCTAGCTCGAATGTCTAGACTTGGTGATCCCTTGAAATCGATAAGACTAATGACTATTTCGTAATCCCTCTCTCCATTAGTTACTTCAATTATTATCTCTTTCTGATCTTCCCTCATCAGAATCCTGTATATTTCGTAGTCTCTAAGCTGTCTCCCTATAGCTAACTCCTCATACCTCATACTTTCCAATCTCCCCTTAATGGAAAATTATAGACAAAAAATAAAATATATATCGTTTATATCATAGAATTCTGTCTAACGCTCTTATGATCTCTCTAGGGATGATGTAGAATTCTTTTGCAATGAGCCTCTTTATATCACGAATTGATTTATAGATAAACCATAGAGCAAAGTATTCTCGTATAAGATCGATATAATTATGATGTACGATCTGTCTAACAGCCTCATCATCCCTTTTAAGTAACCATTGTTTAAGGTAGATCCTAGGAATAAGACTTGAACTTACATATCCATTACTTATCTCATCGATACGTTTCATGGTCTCCTTATCCTTCAATATGTCTAATATTATTTCATCTGTAGCTGTAGTCATCTTCGTTCTACGTAATGTAAACTCATCTCTCTCCTCGAAAGGAATTGGCTTACAGATCCAGTACACCATTAGATCTCGTATAACATTCCTTAGAGAAAGAAAATCCTCCTCGAACTCTGAATTATAGGCCCATATCTCGTAGCCTTCGTTCTTATACCATAGTATAGTGTTCCTTAGGAATCGCTTAAAATTCTCATGCTTCTTGGGATCAGGGAGGAAGTATATTCGTATTATTCTCTTCTTGCAGTCGAAAATCCCTCCACAAATTATTATGTCTTCTGGAGGCTCTAGGCCTGTAGTCTCTAAATCAACAATTATATGTTTATCTGGAATTATCCTTGGGAGTAGATCTTCTTTTATCCTAAACTCATACCTCATAAAATCCATATTCATCCCCTACACATATCCCATTTTCCAATATTTTCTTAATGCGAGTAACACTACAGCATCATAATTCCTAGCTTCCTCCTCTGAACAGTCAATAAACACATGTGGATCATCATCTGATTGTCTAGCAAAGCGAACTTCTATGATTTCCCATCTACAGCATAAGATTCTTTCTTGTAACGATTGCAGGTTATAGACTCTTTCGAACTCTGGAGGATGATGAGGTTTTCCATAGGGGAGTGTAACAAGAGCTATTCCTCCAAGCTTTAACCATCGATAGATCTTAGTCATTGCTATTATATCCCCATCATGACTTAGAATAGCTTGTTTGTAACAAGGAAGGCCTACATGTTCAATTGTAGAAATTGCGATGATGACATCAAAATATCCCTCTGGAAATTCATACGTTAAAATGTTCTCTTTTACAAATCGGGCCTTCCCATAATCATCTTCATGAATATCGATTACTGTAACATCGAATCCAAGTCCTGCTAGTGTTTTGCTTAATCGACTTTCTGCTCCTCCTACATCAAGGATCTTTATCTTGGATCTTAGCTTTTTAGGAAGAACTAGGAGCATTGAGAGATACTTCCAGACAAAGGCATACTCTACATATCTCTCATATCCCCTATTCAGCATTGATATATCGATAAGTTCTTCAATTTTTTGAACTCTATCCTTTAACATATTCTCAATAAGGAGAATATCTATAAATAGTATTTGTATATAACGTTTCTATGATGATTCTTCAAGTAAATTATGCAGAAGAATGGGATTGGTTAGTCATCCTAGATGCCTGTCGATATGACTTCTTCGAGCGATACGCATTCCCTGAAATCAGGAAGATGTATCCTAATGCAAAACTGGAAAAGCGTATCTCCTTAGCTTCAGAAACTACAGGAGTACTAGAGAAATTCCCTAGACTCCCCAATAGTGTAGTGCTTACAGGACATCCCTTCGTTCTACTACGAAAAGACAAATTCGATCTCCTACTTGATGCAGGATTTAATTACAGACTATCGACATGCCCTCCTTGGTATATGACTACAGCATTCACCATATACTACCGAAGGATGATAGGATACAAAAGAAGAATCCTTTGGTTTCTTCAGCCTCATCATCCATTCATAGGAAAGGTAAAATTGAACATTAGAATCTACGAGGGAGGAAAAGGATCGCCTCTACACACTACCGATAAAATCATCAAGGAATATGAAGAGTATAAGAAGCGAGGCATCCTCGTAGAAGCCTATAAAGAGAATTTGATTTTAGTCGTAGAT
This sequence comes from Thermoprotei archaeon, assembly GCA_003661775.1. Taxonomy (GTDB): domain Archaea; phylum Thermoproteota; class Thermoprotei_A; order Sulfolobales; family Ignisphaeraceae; genus QMWT01. Next base: position 2,132 of record QMWT01000032.1, on the reverse strand, counting down.
TATCTTAAGAAGATCCTCCCAAAAATGAATGGGAAAATTATAATTACATCAGATCATGGAGAAGGCCTAGGGATTCCATTAAGAAAAGAAGACAAACCTATCTTATCACATCCAGGAAAAAGAAACGAATGGGAGTTACGACTCATTCCTTGGTGTGTTATTCATAATCCTCATCGTAGTCTCCAAATACCTTCCTTACTGTTTCCTTAAGGAAAGCTTCTGCTTTTTCTTTAATCATTAAGTCTAATGTAGCTTTCAATGATTTCTTTATCTCATCCATATCAATAACGATCTTCTCTCCAGTAAACTTAAATTCTATCTTTTTCGCTATCTCTTCTGCTAAGTCCTTAAGTAGTCTCTCCTTTAGCATTATGAATAGTGTCTTCTTGAAAACTACTGATCTAGCTAACTCTTGAAGCTCCTTAGCAAGAACATCTACATCGATTATTATGATTACTTTGTTCCCTTCCATTCGAGTCTCAATTTCACTCATACTATCACATCTAGATATTCTCCTTTAGGGAATATTAAGCTATCGCTAAGCAATACATATATATTCCCTTAAAGGAAACCATAACACGATGATAGAAATAAAACTCAAACTTGATGCAGAAGAATTTGCAAAAGACGTAGCTTCCCTAGTACAAAACATGATAAACTCATTTAAAGGACAGAGAGAGCTTCGATTAGCTGTAGCAATGAAACTCAGAGATAGGATAATCCAAGAACTAGCAGACCGTCTTTACGAGAAAGGAAAGTTTAAAATCGAAAAAGGGAAAGCAATATTCATTATTGAAGGAACAGACACAAAGATCGAAGTGGATATTAAGCAGATAGTAGAATCGATGATCAGAGCACGTATTAGTGAAATAGTAGAAGATGTCTTAGAGAGGGCCTTTGAGCCTTCTGATGAAGAAGATCCTTAAATCTTCTTTTTCTATTTAGGTGTTAGATTGTAATCTATCATGCTGCACTACAAATTTGCATCTAACACCAAAATGAAAAAGAAAATCTTATGACTTCTCTTCTTCAAGCTCTTTCAAGAACTCTTCTAAACGTCTTACTCTTCCTTTCTTTATATCTTCCTCTGCTTCTTTAATCGCTTTTAGTGTTTCCTCATCTATTTCCTTTACCATACCGATACACCTATAAGGGAATATAATTCATAATATATATAAGTTTTTTAGGGGATAAGAATGAGCTTCTATAAGAAGCAGATAAAGAAAGTCTTGGAAAGCGAAGAATGGTTAAAAGTACTTAGTAAGCTGATGAAAGAAAAAGGTCTTTCTGAGAAGGAGCTTAAACTGTTTACAGCATTATGTGTAGTAGCTTATGAGTATGGGGAAGGAGACGCTTTAGCTGGAATGATGCTAATAGGAACAGTAAGGAATAAGGAATGGATTCCTCTACTTGAAAAAGTACTTGGAAGAAGACCAATAACACATGCAGAGCTATTCGCAATGCTGAATTCTGCAGGTTATCTAAGAACTATCCATAAGATACTAAAATCATCGTAAACGATAGATAATTACTTTTTTACCTTTTTTCTTGATAAGATAACGTGTATCCTTAAACACTACTGAATATGTCTTTCCATCTTCAAGATCATGTATATTAAAACGAATTCCATCTACTGTTACTGTTACAGGATCTTCTTTCCTCTTCCTCATCAATCTCAGTTTAGATAGATACCTATATTTATATGTATTTATTATCACTATAAGGGGATAGTATGAGTCCTAAGCTGGATTTAATAGAGACTCTGAAAGAATTTCTAGAGTCTAATCAGGGATATATCGAGGAAGAGGAAGATGATAATAAATATGCTATCACCTGCAAGTTTAAAGAATCACGGCACATCACCATCAATATACTTTCAGAAGTAATCCTAATTCTTGGAATTGATGGAAACTCTCTTCCTATTAGACTTGATAAAACTCCAAACGTAATGATTCTAGCAGATTCTACCAAGCTTGGTGATATCCCCTATCAAGTATTCATAGACGTATCGCATGAGAAGATAACAATAAATTCATTTAGTGGATTCTACGATACGATAACTATCGTTCTGGAAAAAGATTCAGAAAATAAGTTTAAGTCCTTCATCATCAAGCTAGGAGGAATACTATAGA
>QMWT01000031.1 GCA_003661775.1 Thermoprotei archaeon | reverse complement strand
GCTCCCCCGCCTCAACAACACCTCCTGGTATGGCCCACATACCCTTGGCAGGCGGATACCCTCTTTTAATAAGCAGCACCTTGCCATCCTTCACAACTACGGCACCCACCCCCACAACAGCGTACCGCGGGTATTCACGGCTGGACTCCATATCGAGACACCCTAGAGTTATACACGCAGCAGAGCCCTAGATGAGCTCGATCCTGCGCGGCATCACCTCCCCTCACGATGGGTGTACTCGTACACGACATCGGAGTCCAGAAGAAGGTAGCGGTGGACAGCTTCATCCCCACGATTTTCAAGTATATGCACTATTGGTCTGCGTAGCTTCTCAGCGAACTCAACCAATTTAGAAAAGTCGTTAACTTCCACAACCGTAAACTCCATGTTCCTCTTCTTGATGCTACCATCAACAACTATCTCACCATACTTCCTAACCACATCCTCGTGGAACCCCAGCGGGTTTCTCCTCAACACCATGAATACCAGCAGAGCCCCTGAGGAGAGTATTGTGAGGGGGCCAGCAACTCTAGCATCCTCAATCCGCAGCCTAAGCATCAGTATGTTCAGGAAGTTCTCCCTTCTAATTACGTGGGTTAGCTCAACATCGTGGGTATCACTTCTGAAATTAAGTGCAAGCTCTGCGGACTCAGCATCGAAACCCATGTACAGGGCAGGTCTCGACCACACTGTGTAGTTCTTGTCACCTATACTCACATCAGCAACTACGTAGAAGCCCAGCGCCGCGGCGAAGCTATGTGACTTAGCACCCACCTCGCTACCTAGCTTCTCAACGATTTCGAGCACTTGAGTTATGTTAAGCGCAACGTTCATAGAAGCGTGAGGCTTGGTAAAGTTCGTCGGAGGTGATAACCAGAATTTCTTGCTCCATCCAGCACTGCTATTGATCTCGAGAAAAGGCCTGTAGTACCCAGCTACGAACCTCATAGGCCTGCTCGAAGAGATCGAGTAATAAACTGTCATATTGACGCTCCTCACGAGATTTCTGTAAACAGGGTCATTCTCGTCTAAGACCTCTTTGTAGTCGTAGATGAGAGAAGGCCTCACCTTGAACATGTGCTTCTCCTGAACGATCTGCTTAACCGATAAGGTAGTTAGAGTCTCTTCACTATAGGGAGGTACTCGGTACGATAGTACTGTTAGAACTATTGAGAATATCAAGATTCCCAAGAGGAGTGATAACATTATCTCCCTTAAAGGTATGTTCTTAAGAACTGCTTTCAAATTCCATCAGCTGAGTACTCTTATCGAAAGTATGTAGTATACCAGGACTATAAAAAGTATGGCTGTGACAACCGCGTTTATGTAACTCTGTTCGTACTGCGCTATCAGCACGAGCGGGTAACCTATCCTAGGAACTACGTAAACAAGCCTACCCACAATCTGCTCTGGTAGAATAGGGTTGGGATCAACAGCTGTATTAGCATCTCCCTTGGTTATGAAAGCCGTCTCCCCTCTCACACTTGTTAACATCACAATCCTGTGCAGGACGATAGTCTTACCTTTGACATAGGCTATCACATCACCAACCCTTAGATCGCTAGTATTCACATTCTTCACCACAACAAGGTCACCTACCTCGATAGAAGGCCTCATGCTACCACTTACAACGGTCATCACGCGGAAGCCCAAGAACATTGAAAACGCGATAGATGTAGCCAGCAACGTAACGGCTAAACTACTAAGTAACTCGCTTCGACTGAGCTTATGCATCTCTCCAAAACCTAGAAGTACCTCAAGTGCTACAAGCTGTAGAAGAAGGATAGCCGTTCTACCCAAGGATAGTACATAGATGTTCCCCGTAGGCAGCACTGGGCTTAGAAGCTCGAAGTATGTCACCATAGCAACGTAGCCTACTAGAGGCTTAGAACCGCCTGCCAGCGCTAGCTGACATAAGAACAAGTTCTCTATTATACGTGGTATCACAACACTGCTCAAGCTTGTGAGCAGCGATGATAAGTCTTCCCTAACAAATCTTGATAGAGGTAAGGTGATGAACGTCATCATGAAAGCTATCAATACAAACAAGTACCTACTCCTGACCCTCCGAACAAGCGCTAGCCTGAACATCTCTACGCCTAGCACTACGGGTGCCGTATGGAGAAGTGTGAAGCCTAAACTTGCGGGAACGAGAAGGTTTGCATTCTTACCAAAACCTGTAAACACACCTAGGACAAACTCTCCTGCAACCCTGATCACTATGAGGAGGGGGAGCAACGTCGTTAGCTTAGATGTGAATGCTGCAATACGCCATTCATACCTGAATAGCACAAGGAATACGAGAAGCCATATCGCACTAGGTACTACGTATGCGGAGAGACCGTATAGCTTGATAATGTTAGCTAAGAGGTAGTTTACGGAGACTAGAATAGATGCAAGAATGAGGGTTGTAATAGGTGTAGCGAATCTATTCCTTATTGTAGCATATAAGAATTGAGGAAAATGTGAAAAATTATTTTGTTTTAGAGAGCTCAGAGGCATTGTCTATGTCCTGCTCCGTTAGCTAGGTGTACTATACTCGTTCCACGCAATAGCCTCGAAGGTTATCTGTATATGGTAATCAGCGTTTTCTGCAGCATCCTGCAACACGGTTACATCGAGGCTTATATCGGCTGACTCGCAGGGATGCAGCTGCACACCGAAGTTGTTGCCCCACCAGATCAGTATATCGTACTTCCCATCCTCATCAACATCTATTTCCACACCCTGCTGAAGCTCCTGCTCGTTAAGCTCGTAGAACACCCGATTATCTATTATGATCTTCCATATCTTTATAGGTATATCTCCGTTGTTATGCACTTTAAACGCTATGTGTGTATAGTACCACGGGTAGACGTTGTGGAGCGTTATGTTCAAAGTATCCTTATCTCCATCTCCATCGCTATCTATGAGTGAAACCTCGGTGCATCCCACATCTTTGTCCAGCTGTATTGCACCGGGTTGTGGCAAGAATGAGGCGTTCCAGTCATTGCCTCTATAGAATTCTTCTCCAGGTTGAAGACCGCAGGCGTCTAGCAATATCAGGGTCCCACTCATTATTTCCCAGTCCAGCTCACCTGTACTGACGTAGGTGTTGATGTCTAGCGTACTGGTCCACATAGCCACGGCAACCGCTCCTAGCAGCGTCAGCATCATGATGCTGCTGAGGATCAGGACAGAGAACCTCATTTTAGATCTACCTTATTACCACCTATACATATGGGTATGAGTTACGTGCATGTGCAGACGGGTTGTAAAAATCGTGTTTGTCATTTAGGCCCTACCTGGTTCAAGCTATGGGGTTCAGGAAACCTCGTTCCACTGCGCGAATGTCAGCGTTAGATCGAAGCTATAGTCGGTATTCTCTTCAGCTTCTTGCAGCACCGTTATCTTTAGCTTATAGGTAGAGTTTAGGCCTGGGTCTATCTGCGTATCTTCGGGTATTACAAGCTCTACGTCTAGCGGTAGTTCTTCAAGACCCGTGAAGCTGTGATTCAGTAGTTTGACTGGTACGGTGCCTATGTTGTCAACAATAGCCGTTATTTCTACTGAGTATCCTGGGTAGGTGTTATCGAGAGTTACGTTGAGCTTTATCACATCCCCTTCCTCATCCTCTCTTTCTGGATTTACATAGCACTTAGCAACATCTTTACCCTCAGTGTTGTTGAAGCCCGGTGCCTGCGGGTCTGGCCCTGTATCGCTGCAATACCAATCACTCCACTTCACATCTACTTCACCGGTATGTACGGTGATGTTTATGAGCAGCGTCTCGCTCCACATAGCAGCAGCTGCGCCAACAGATGCTAATACTACGGCTAGGGCCATCAATGCGAATGTTCTTCCGAATGCGAACTTCACGTTTTCCACCTACTTGCAGGCACTTCATTCAGCAGCATGTGTATAAAAGATAAGGCATGGAAGCTACAGAGCGAAGGTTGGTTGTGTGGCTATGTAGCGGAGGTACACTGCTCTATGTAGGTTTACTGAAGATCTTAAGAATAGATGTTCGCTAGGCTTCGGGCTCCGGCGTGTAGCTGCGCTCTACTATATATTATCTAAACACAAGCTCTATGGTGATGCTGAACCGTGTGCCTGGGGAGGACTCTAAGACTTGCTCCACTATGAAATACATCTCCTCTTCTGGGAACAACACTGTTGGTTCCTCCATAGTGTATCTAAAAAGGTTCTCTGAGAGAACTTGGCAGGGGTGTTCCACGACTACACTCGGTTTAGGAACTACGAAGATCCTCCTGTGCAGGGACACCGTGCTGGGTCTGTAAAAAGTGTTGAACCCCACGATCTCTACGGGTATGGTACCTCTGTTCACTACCTTCATAACTAGGACCATGACAATCCGTGTGCAATTCCCCGTAGTCCCCTCGATCACCACAGACTTACGGTGTGGAGCACTACGTAGATCCTGACTGCAGGTCTTGTTGAGGTGCTGATCATCGTCTTCATGGGTACATGAACGGTGCACAACTTTGTGGCACACAGCCTCTACTACCGGGTCTTTGTACCCTACCGATACCTTCACTCCTAGGCTCAGTGAGGTGCTCCACGTAGCGCTGGCTGCACCTATGAGTACTAGGAGTAGTACTGATGCCGGTAAGATGAGCTTGACTGTTAGTGCCCCCACTGTCTCTACAATCCTCGGTCTCTAATCATGGTGGAGAGTAGATTGTTGTAGTGTAGCTAAGCTACGTATCTCAGCTCTATGCCTCCTTGCGCTGGTCTTCAACATGCCTAAGCCTAGATAAGGTGGCAGTCCTTACTACGTGCTTAAGTTCGTCATCATTACCGTACCCCACAACCTCTATGCTTAGTTCCGAGGAGGCACTCTGCAGTGAATTGGCCAAGGTTCTTATCCGCGGGAGCATGTGTGAAGGTGCGAACACTATACCTTTGGCGCTTGTGTCCATAACTGCTATGCAGAAGCGTGAGAATTCGTCCACCGCTTCCTCCAACAGCGCCTCGAGATCTATAATCTTCGCGACGACCTTACCGTTCTTCCCTCTGTGTATAACCATGTCGAAACTGTGCGTAAGCCCTGATGCTCCTGTAATCGCGCCGGGCACCTCGACCTTAGCACCGTCAAGACCATTGACAACCTTCTCTATATCTTTCAAGACCTCCTTTTCCGAGGAGAGCAGCGTGATGAGCCTAGACATGATGACAAGAGTTCTTCTTCCACGCGGAGTAATAGTGTAGAAGATATTTCCCCCGTTCTTAGCTATCTTCAGAAGATCGCTCTGAACAAGCTTCTTCAGAAACCTCTCGAGACTTCTCGAATTGAGCCCCGCGTGGTACAAGATATGGGTCTTCTTCGCCTCACCTTCCCGAGCAACGTACCTAAGGATCGTGAACATTATCTCCAAATTACTCCTATGCTTCTGGTACCTATCCCTAGGCAAATCACCTTCCCAGCTAATCAGCGTGGCGAGCAAGTGATTAAGTCTGGGTCTGATTAACTAGTTCAAAACCTCTATCCTAGCAGATGCGGTGTAGAGGTGGCTGGGGTTGGGCAGGAGGGTGAGGTACTTCAGATGGTGCGAAGGAGAACATGCTCTTAGAAAACTATGTGGTGTGCTAAACCTGAGTGTATGTAGTGATCGCGTGCGTATGGTTCTAAGTACAAGTTCTAGCAATGCATATGCTCGTATATGGGCGCTTCATCGCGTATTTCAGGAAGCGTTCTCGCTGAAACCCCTGTACGTTATCGAGGTTGTGCACAGGAACTTCTTCAAGCTCAACTGCGATAAGAAGATTGATGTTATCCTGCACGAGCTGGCGCACATACCTTCGAGTGCTAGTGGTGGTTTGAGGTTTCACACCCCTGCTTTCTGGCGTAGCTATAATCAGTTCAGGAAGATGTTGTCGCGAGTAGATAGAGCTTTGCTGTTTGAGGTGTGCAGACTCCTATCTAAGAAACCGCAGGGTTTAGAGGAGCTTCAATGACAAGGTGTAGGCACGGGGTATCCGCGGTGCTCAGCAGCGTTCTGAGGAGAGAGGCTGATGGTGTGTGGAAAGCCATCTTCAACCATCCCTTCGTAGTTGAGCTCTTCGAGGGGACTCTCCCCATGGACAAGTTCAAGTTCTATGTTCTGCAGGACTACAACTACCTACTAGGCTTGATGAAGGCGCTGGCGATAGCAGCTGCGAAGAGTAGCTATGAAATTTCTAGAGAGCTTCTGGAGCTGGCGTACATGGAGGCTTCCACCGAGATGAAGAGCTATGAAGAGCTTCTGAAGAGACTTGGTTTAAGCCTAGATGATGCTATGAGGGCCTCTCCGACACCGACAAACGTAGCCTACGTAAACTTCCTCCTAGCTATTAGCTACAGCGGTACTCCGTGCCAGGCAATAGCATCGTTTCTACCGTGCTTCTGGAGCTACGCTGATATAGCTGAGGTGCACAGGGATAAGCTCGGGAAGAACCCCGTCAAGGTGTATGTTGACTGGGCATCGGTGTATTTATCACCCGAGTACAGGGGGATCGTCTCGAGGATGAGAAGGCTTCTAGACAGCAAGTGCACATCGGATGATGCTGAGAAACTCAAGGATATATTCGTTCTGGGGAGCAAGTACGAGTACATGTTCTGGGACGCGGCATACCGCATGGAGCGCTGGCCTATATAGGTGCAGAAAAACTATGGAGACCTCGAACTACTTCGGAGAGGTCGTACCCTCCGAAACCTGGGTTATCAAGTACGGTGAGCATAGGCTCGTGTTCGAGCCTCTCAGCGCTCACAGGGTTGTGTACAAGAAGTTCCACAGGAACGCACTCGTGCGTGAATTCCTCATAGCGGCTGGCCACGATAAGATCTCGATCCTTCCACTGCCTCCGATCCACGGACCTCTTGCAACAGATTTTCTAATGCTCCGGCTGGAGCCCCCGATAGCCCTGGGCGTAGAGGCAAAGATAAGCATCGAGACTAGGATGCCCATAGCCGTAGGTGTATTTGTAGGAAGAAAGCTTCTGGATATCGTTCAGAGTAGCCCAGTGAAGTACGCTGTCTACGGGTCTCCGCTCGAAGGATTGCTGTGTCGATACCTAAGCCTAAAACTCGAGGAGCAAGAATCTGAACTTAGCGGGGTTGTAGAGCTAAGGCTTGTCAATAATAGTGGCAAGCCTGTGAAGGTCAACAAGATTGTAGCTCCTATACGCGGAATACACACGTATATTGATATAGAAGGGAGGGTTTACCTGAGCGGCATAGCTATGAACATCATGGATAGGCGTAGCGCTGAGGTTGTTACAGGGTTAGAACCGCCGAACCCCTCGGCAAGACCCATACCCGGTAAAAAACCTCGTATAACAACGTTTATAATGAAGTACGGTTACTAGGCGGAAGTGACATGAGTTACTACGCCGCAGCTTTGATGAACAATCTGGAGAATGCTATTATCGACATCTTTGAGGATCTGAGGAACTTCGTCGTGACCTACGAAGAGCTTCTCCTAAAGATACTGTACGCCTCGGTGATACTTCTCGCGAGCTACCTCCTCGCAAAGTACTTGGTAAAGCTGACTACACGGGTTATGGAGAAGACAAGCCCTCCGGGCAAGGTCAAGACTGTTGCTCGAGGAATAAAATTCGCGGTGGTCTTTGTAGGTGCCGCCATAGCCCTCACACTACTAGGAATTGACATGTCCGGGCTCTTGGTGGCCACAGGTTTCGCGGGTCTAGTCGTAGGTCTAGCTGCGCAGCAGAGCTTAGGAGAGCTTTTCGCGGGGCTCTTCTTCATGTCCGAGGGCTCTGTACGTGTAGGCGATGTAGTGAAGATCGACGAGGATCTCGGGATTGTTGAGGACATGGGCTTCCTATCCGCCAGGATAAGGCTTCTAAGCGGCGAAATCGTGAGGATACCCAACAGCAAGCTTATGAGCAGCAAGATCTACAACTTGTCGAAGCCCACCGCTCTACGCATAGAGGTAGTCGTAGGGATATCCTACGGCTCCAATATAAGCAAAGCTGTTAACACGATCCGCAGGGTACTCGAATCTCATCCACTTGTACTGGCCGAGCCCGAGCCAAAGATCCTTGTGGATTCCCTTGGCGAAAGCTCTGTAAATCTTAAGGTGTGGGCATGGGTTCCCGCGAAGATGATCTACGAGATCAAGAGGGATATCGTTAAGCAGATCAAAGAAGCGCTGGATAGAGAAGGTATAGAGATACCATTCCCACAGCGTGTAGTGTGGCTCAGAACCCTAGGAGGCAGAGAAGCTCCTGAACATAGTGCTTCGCGATCTGCATAAGCGAGGTTCTTCCCTCAACCGAAACCCTGCCTCTTCTCAAACCCTCGAGAACCTCATCTACATCTTCGGGAACGAACTCCGCCTCGACGATAGTGCGCACAGCCCCTACATACATAGCAACATGTGCATCACTTCCAGCAACACCAGGTCTGCCTATCCTTCTAGCAAGTTCGTTAGCCCTAGCGTTGCTTATCATCAAACTCTTACCGTTCAACACTTCAACAAGGTCGAATTTCCTCAACACGTCCACCCTCTTCACAACAGGATAAGCGAAAATACCCGCACGACTAAAGGGGTGGGCGAGCACCGTCACGATATTCTCAGAATGTATCCTATCGAGAAATTCAGCAATGTCCGTATTCTCCGGGAGCTGCGGGGGGTTACGAGGATCAACGCCCAGGAGAAGTACATGTGCTTCTCTTAGCGTAACCTCCATTCCAGGTATCAGCACCACCCCCAACTCCCGCGAGTAATCCAAAGCCTCCCAGTAACCTCTCACATCCTCGTGATCCGTGAATGCAAGGATGCGGAGACCCCTGCTCTTGGCTACCTTCACGATTTCGCGCGGTGGTGAAACTCCGTCTGAGTACTTTGTGTGAACATGGAGATCTGCTCTATATCCAGTGAACTCTACTCACCTCTACGCCTTGCAAGAACAGTTTTGACCCTCTTAAGACGCACCTTCTCTTCACGCTCGCGCTCCTCGAACTTCATCATCAGATACCTTATCGTTCTTTCGATCCGCGGTATCAGCACATGTTCAAGCATGTTAACCCTACGTTTGGTTCTCTCCATCTCGCGGCCCAGCAGTATGAGCTCCTTCTCGAGCTCTGCCACCCGTGTCAACGAGTCAAGCACTTCTCTCTTACGTAGTTCCAGTGGAACGAGTGAGGGAGGTACGAGGGGGTTGCGCGGCGGGTAGTTCTCTACCTCGACCATAGGCACGCGAACCCCAGCAACATTCCTAGACGCGGCCACGACCTTCGTATCTGTAGAGGCGGGGGATATGGTAGCTAGGAGCTCAGCAACACCGTGCATTGCGACCGCAAGTCTGTAATCAGCATAGACATCCTCAAGTAATTTGTGCAGCCGCTCCCTTTCATTGTAGAGTTTTCGCAGAACTACCAGGAATTCCTGCATGAGTATCGTTAGTCTATCCCTCAGAATTCTGTGCAGCCTCCTAGCAACAGCCAGCCTTCTACGCAGCCTTATCAGTTCAAGCTTCGTCGGCCTGGAGATCCTCAGCACCTGCTGCGACAAATCTCTTCACCTCCACCACGTTCATAGTTAAGGAGGAAATTTTATCCCTCACGTCCACAATATATCAGCTTCGGAAGAAGAGGGAGGTATTAGGTCGAAGGTGTGCTGGGTACCCATAATGCGTAGCGGAAGCTCTAATACTTGGGCTAGTCCGGATAGCAGGATCTACATAGACCTCGACAACACACTCGTGATCAATCCTATGAATAAGTATGTATTCCCAGTTGTATATCGCGAGATGTCTGACCACCTGGGCTTAGAGCCAGACTACGTGAGAAGACTCCTGATAAAGAAACATCTAGAGTACATCGTTAAGAACCCGCTTCTTGCCTACGACTGGGATTTTCTGATGAAATGTGTAGTGAGGGACCTCGGGTATCCTAAAAACGTGAATCTACTAGAGCTCCACTTGGAGAACTGCCATAAAGCAGAGGTGTTGGACAACGCTGTCGAGATTCTGGAAGAGCTTGCGTCTAGCGGATACCATATAGTCATAGCAACAAACGGCCTATGGAAGTACCAGAGGTGCATAGTTGAACACACTGGTCTAAAGCACGTCGTTGACGCAGTGTTGACTCCCGATGCAACTGGGTGTCTCAAAAACTCGAGTAACTACTACTACCTCCTACGCCCTGCGAAGCTCATGCTAAGCGTGGGTGATAAT
>QMWT01000030.1 GCA_003661775.1 Thermoprotei archaeon | reverse complement strand
GTAGCACCTTTTCGATGCACTATAACCTTGTAACGTTTCCCTTCAACTACGTGCTCTTCGATCTTAGCTATGTTGTGCGCAACATCGTAGATCAACTTCATGCCCAGAGCTTCAGGATCCTCACTAAATACCTGCTTGAAGCTTTCCCTAACCCAGTGGGTTATCAACTGTCTATTGGTCCAGGCATAGTTAGCAGCCGCAGCCATAGCTCTGAAGTAATCTTCACCTTCACGTGAATGGAATGGCACAGCCGCCAATTCTCTGTCGGGGACATTTATGCCGTACCTCCTCATAGCGCGCTCCATTATCTGCAAATAATCAGAAGCTACTTGATGGCCTAAACCTCGAGAACCGGTATGGATCATTATAGTGATTTGCCCCTCTCGGAAAATACCTATCTTCTTGGCTATCTCAGGATTGTAGATTTTGTCAACTACCTGGATTTCTAGGAAGTGGTTTCCGCTTCCAAGAGTGCCCAGCTGAGGAGCTCCGCGTTCCTTAGCGCGCCTGCTCACTTTTGATGCGTCGGCCCACTCGATCCTGCCCTTAGATTCGGTATGTTCAAGATCCTCTCCCCATCCATACCCCCTCTCAACAGCCCACTTCGATCCTATAGTGAGTACCTCGTCAAGCTGGTTACGAGTAAGCCTTAGCTTTCCTGTGGCGCCAACTCCGCTTGGGATGTTTCTAAATAGAGTTTCCAGGAGCTCCTTGAGCTTAGGCTTGACCTCTTTCTCGGTAAGCTCTGTGCGTAGCAGTCTCACTCCACAGTTAATGTCGTAGCCTACGCCTCCTGGACTCACTACACCGGTCTCGAAATCCATACCCGCTACTCCGCCTATCGGAAATCCGTAGCCTTGATGACCGTCAGGCATTACATATGACGCTACAAGAATTCCCGGTAAACAAGCAACGTTAGCTGCTTGTTCGAGTGTCCTATCTTCACGCATTTTCTTAAGCAGATACTCGTCGGCGAATATCACCGCATCTACACGCATACATTTCTTATACTCCTTAGGAATGACCCAAGTATATTCGTCAACCTTCTTCAGGGGTGGCACCAATGCATCTCACCCTACCATAGGTAACAAATCCTACACCGGAGATTATAAAGAAAGCGTGATGCCTTACTACTCAAGAATCCTATCTCCAACCTATCTAGCGGTGGAGCTACTGGTGAAAATCGCTGGGGAGGTAATGAGGTTTGTTGTTGGCCCACTCAGAACCAATACCTATGTGGTGGTTTGTATTGATGGAAGTGCTCTAGTCATAGACCCTGGTCCAGGAGCTTTCTACAGAATCACATATTTAGTCGACAGGAACTTGGTGAAGCCCAAATACATACTACTAACGCATGCACATTTCGATAATGCAGCCGATGCCGAAGATCTTAGGGAAGCCCTCGGCGCTAAACTGATAATGAGTATACATGAATTCCCCGTATTCAAAACCTCGCGTACTTTAGCTAGAATATTCAACATTAGATGGAGAGACCCTCTGCCAGATATACCGCTATACAAAGACACAACGCTAAAGCTGTGTAATTACACCGCACTTTTCCTACATACTCCCGGCCATACCCCGGGCTCTCTATCAATATACTTTCCGGAACTGAACCTAGCGTTTACGGGAGACCTATTGCTGAGCAGTGGAGTAGTAGGAACCGAAGATCGTGATAAAGCACTGCTGTCGATCAATAAACTCGTTCAGATAATACCTAGGAGTACGAAAATCTTACCTTGTCGAGGTCCTCCAGCAATCTTATCAGAGGTCTTGAGTAGGCTGTCTTTGTGAGGATCTACTCCATGATATACTTCCTATTGATTTCCAACCCCTTCATGGCAAGTTTCTTAGCACAGTGCTTACAGAAGAACATCGATTTCAAATCTACTTCGATGACAGAATTACTGAAGTTCATAACACACCGAGGTACAGCGCAGTGATCCAACCCGAATACGTGACCTAGCTCATGCAGAACCTCTTTAAAAACACGCATGGTAAATAGCCTGTGAGAAGGCGTTCTAAGCCTTGCGAGAAATACTACCGCTACTTTCAACGAGGGTAATGCAATACCAAATACGAAATTGAGCCCAGGAACATAAGCATCGTAATCTACGAGCCCCAGCACAATATCGCTACCAGACATCCTTCTTAATACGACAGCGACCTCCTTAGCACGTAACTGCCTCCTTCTATCATCAACTAAGCGCCTATCAATAAACTGACTCTCATAGATCTCTGCTACCTTTACGCTAAGAAAAACCCGCGTTACTAACTCTGAGACTTTCGAACCTATATACGCGAGGTTCGAACCCATCAGTACTATGGCCATGTTTGTCCACATGCATTGTAACCAGAGATTTTCAAGCTTTTAGAATTAATGAACTGTATCGCCGCACTCTCTTCTAAAACTGGGCTTAGCCGCTCACAACCTCGAGTCCCAAGCTCTTCAGAGACTTCTTTAATCTCTCCTTGAGCTTCAACGCTGTAAAGAGCCTGAGTACCCTGCCAGAAGTACATACCACCTCCATAAGTAACAGCTTCTCCTTGCTATTCTTAAATACCTTAGCGAGGGCCTGTGATAAGGTAAGCTCATAATCTCTTAGCACTACCTGCCTAATCTCTTTCTTAGGTATGAACTTCGCTCCATATCTCCGAACAAGCTCTTCGATTTGCTCGCTCGTATACATAACCCTATACCTCTCCTTGAATATGCGGAGAAGCTGTCTCTCTACAAGACGCGGCAATGCAGGTCTCTTCTTGAATATACGTGGAAGCTTGCCTATATCTACGAGGACTACACCTTCGTCTGTTAGTATAACATCAAAGTACTCTCTGTACTCACCCCCCTCTGTAAAAGCGCCGTAGACCACGAATAGCGGCTTCATCTTCCGTGTCCTAGCATAGTTTTCATAGAGAGTTTTAAGTCGTTATTAAAGTCTAGGATCTAGGCGGGCAGTGATGTCTGGCCAAAGATGGGAGATACCAGCAGAATGGAGAAAGTTCAGGTATCACGGTAAAACTCTCGAAGAGCTACTTGAAATGTCTATGGATGAATTGGTGAAGCTATTGCCAGCACGTGCAAGAAGAAGTCTGAGAAGAGGATTTACGCTTGAACAGAGGGCCCTGCTCGAAAAGATAATAAAGGCAAGAAAGGCTTTGGCTGAGGGCAAAAATGTTGTCATAAAAACCCATGTACGCGATATGATCATACTCCCTATAATGGTGGGATTAACGATAGCTGTGTTCAACGGTAAGGAGTACGTTCCCGTAAAGATAGTTCCAGAGATGATAGGGCACTACCTAGGTGAATTTGCACCAACCACCAAGATCACGAAGCACGGTGAGCCCGGACTCAAGGCAACCCGCAGCACTCTCTTCGTAGCTCTTAAGTAGAGTCTCTGTTTTTACCCTTATTGATGATGATAAATGCTTTTAATCTCTAGTGAACATAGCAGAGCCGGGCTCCTTGACGCTGATCATAGCTCTCGACCCTCCGATGAATATCGACGATATAGTAGAATGGTCTCTGAATATAATCAGGAGCACGTTTGAAGTGTCTTCTGGCTACAAGATAGGATTGCCATTTATATTAAGAGCAGGTGCAGACGGCGTCAAGGAGATCGCCAGAGCTGTAAGCGGTAAACTTCTCATAGCAGACCTAAAGCTTGCCGATATAGGCTACATAATGTCGTTAACCGCCCGATTCATGTCAACGTTGGGCGTCAACGCTATTATAGCCCACGGATTTGTAGGTTTTAAGGGAGCACTTGAAGAGCTGAAGAGCACTTGTGATAATGTTAATATGAAGCTCATTCTCGTCCTAGCTATGAGTCATCCTGGAGCTTCTGAAATAATGGAGAAGGTATTTGATGATATGCTAAAACTCGCTGAGAGAGTCTCGCCGTGGGGTGCAGTGCTTCCCGCCACCAACACAAAGCTTATCACACGAGCCCGCAACGCCCTAGGTAAACAGATTAAGATACTAGCTCCTGGAGTAGGTGTGCAAGGTGCAAAGCCTGGTGAAGCTCTATGCGCTGGTGCAGATTTTGAAATAGTTGGCAGAGCCATAACCAGAGTTTCCAACCCTAAAGAGGCTGCCTTTAAGATGATAGAGGAGCAGAAACAGAGGCTGAGACTATGTCAACACTAGAAGAGCTCGTAGAAGCTATAGTAAAGCTAGGAATGTTCAAGGTAGGTAGCTTCAAACTCACCTCAGGGATCGAGAGTCCTTACTACATAGACTTGAGAAGACTGTATAGCTATCCAAGAATAGCCAGACTCACTGCAGAGATGCTCTTAGACACCATAGATGTAGATTATGATATGTTCGTGGGTGTGGCAACGGCAGGCATTCCCTTGGCAACCTACATGGCGTGCGTAGCCGACAAGCCCCTAGGCTACGTAAGGTTAAGTAGAAAAGAACACGGCACACAATCCGTGGTTGAAGGAGTTGTCGAGGGTAAGAGGGTCGTGGTGATAGACGATGTTGCTACCACAGGGGGTACCCTCCTCACAGCAGTTGAAGTACTGAAGCAGCATGGGGCAGAGCCCGTAGCTGTGGCTGTCATCATCGACAGAGAGCAGGGAGCTTCGAAGAGAATAGAAGAACATAGGCTTAGATTCTATAAGCTACTGACAGTCCGCGAACTTATCGAGATCGCCCGCAAGAAACAGCTAATTGACGAAGAGACTGCCACAAGGATACTTAGCTATGTAGAGAAGTGGAGCAGAGAATAAATACTGAGGTCTGGAAAGCTCTAATCCGGGCATTTTTGCCTTTCAAAGGAAGAGATGTGATCTCAATACTTGATTTCACTCGCGAAGATTTAGAAGAGCTCTTTGAAAGAGCTGACTACTTCCTAGAGCATAGACGTTCGTACCGATTACTAGAAGATTATGTAGTTGCGTTAGCGTTCTTTGAGCCCTCAACCAGGACAAGACTGAGCTTCGAAACAGCCGCCAAGTTACTAGGTGCCAAGGTGATAGGGTTCACATCCGAAGAAGGGATAAGCATAGCAAAGGGAGAAAGTCTTGCAGATACCATAAGAATGTTGGATGCATATGCCGACATTATAGTTATAAGGCACCGATATGAAGGAGCTGCTCTTTTCGCTGCAGAAATAGCGGAGAGCCCTGTTATAAACGCCGGTGACGGTAAGCAGCATCATCCTACACAGGCCATGCTTGACTTGTATACGATAAGAAAACTCTATGGAAGTATAGACGGTTTGGTCTATGGGGTCGTAGGAGATTTGAGATATGGACGCGCAGCATCTTCTTTCATATATGGCTTAACACTGTTCAAGCCTAAGAAAGTATATTTGATATCTCCACCATTACTCAGAGCACGTCCTGAAGTCCTAGAAGTGCTTAAGGAGCGCGGAATACCTTTCGAAGAAGTCACGAAGGTCGATGAAGTTGTAGAAGAAGTGGATGTACTGTACGTCACTAGGATACAAAAAGAGAGGTTTCCCGACCCTCTGGAATACGAAAGAGTTAAAGGTTCCTATAGAATCACCATCGAACTACTAAAACGTGGTAAGGAACATTTAAGGGTGCTGCACCCACTTCCTAAAGTTGACGAAATTGAGCCTGCTGTAGACACTTCAAAATATGCAGCCTACTTTACACAAGCTCGTTTTGGCGTGCCTGTTAGAATGGCTCTACTAATACTGATCGCAGGTGTAGAACCATGAACCCTCAAACTGCATCACTCACAGTCTCAAAAATCAGAAATGGCACTGTTATAGACCACATACCTGCAGGGAAGGCGTTGCTTGTATTGAGAATACTAGGCATAACAGGTAAAGAGGGTTTCAGAACTGCCGTTTTGATGAACGTCGAGAGCAAGAAATTGGGCAAAAAAGACATAATTAAAATAGAGGAGCGGGAGCTCACAAGCGATGAAGTAAACGTGATCGCGTTAGTAGCTCCCTCGGCAACTATAAACATAATCAGAGAGTACAACGTCTACAAAAAACTCAGAGTCCAAATACCTCAAATTATAAGAGGGTTCATAAAATGCCCTAACCCAACATGCATAACCAATAGAGGACGCGAAGCGTTAAAAGCTAGATTTAAAGTGATAAAGAGGCAACCACTTCTACTTCAGTGCGTTTACTGTGGAACTATTATATCACAGGAGGATCTCGAGAAGCAGCTAGTAATGTGATGGGAGTAGTGGATGCCGGGACTCGTTACCCCAGTGCGCGTTCTTTCACTAAAGAGGGTATCTCCGACTTATTGGTGGTTAGAGTTAGAACTTATCGAAGGGGAACCTCCATTAGCAGAACCTGGCCAGTTCCTACTTATATGGTTACCTAGATTAAAAGAAGTACCTATGAGCGTCGCTTACCTCAACAAATACAACCTCTGCATATTCTTTAAAATAGTTGGCAAGGGCACAGAGCGTTTAGCAAATCTTCGCCAAGGTGACTACTTAGGAATAAAATTTCCCTTAGGCAGAGGATTCAGCAACATGGTAAGAGGTATTAGACCTTTACTCGTAGGAGGAGGAACCGGGTTAGCACCTCTTATATACGCATCATTGTACTTGTCTAAGCGTGGCCTGCAGCCAGTAATAGCGTGGGGTACCAGAGACTCTGAAGATGCTGAAGCTGTTGAGAAATTCTTAGAGAAACTGGTGCCAGGGACTAAATTATTCGTAGCTAGTGAGGATTGCAAATACGGGTTCTGCGGAACAGTAGTCGATCTTGTTCGTACATTAATTAAGGAGCATAGCTTCAGCGACTTTGTCTTGGCAGGGCCAAAAGCCATGATGCAGGAGCTGGGTTCTTTTCTCCTAAGCACAGGCCATGATCCAATTACGTTGCTGGAGACAAAAGTGCGTTGTGGTGTGGGAATGTGCGGAGCTTGCTACATCAAGAATACACCATACCTACTGTGCAAAGATGGCCCTGCATTTCGTTTCTCGCAGGTGAGAAGCTACTTTGAGAATTCCTGAAAGAGATGTGTATACAATACATGGAAGAGCGTATGTGCTGGGTGGCATACGGAGAGTATCCATAGTGATCAGTGGTGAGTTCATCAAAAGAATGTGCTTAGGTTATACCTGCAGAGAAGGAGATGTGGTAAAGCTCAATGAACCAGGAACCGTAGTACTTCCAGGAGTTATAGATATGCATGTCCATCTAAGAGGTCTCGAACTGAGTTATAAAGAGGATGAGAAAAGCGGGACCATGGCGGCAGCCGCAGGAGGGGTGACACTGGTACTTGATATGCCTAATACAAAGCCGAGAATCAATACCACTGAAGCACTTGAGCGGAAGCTAGAAGCACTAAGAACAAAATCGTATGTGGAGTTCGGAGTTTACGTAGGACTCAATCCTAGAAAAGAAGAGTTAGAGAAGATGCTGGCAAATAAGCATGTTGCAGGTTTAAAGCTTTATCCTGAGGATCTGCCCTTGATAGACGAAGGAATAATGGAGTTAGTTGCCAAAAACAATAAGTTATTGATTGTTCATTGCGAACATCCCGATCTTATTGAGGAAGGTTGTCATGAGGGAGAGCGAAGCTTATGCAGACCAGTAGCAGCCGAGTTGGGATGTCTAGAGAGTTACTCTCAGTTATTCAGAAGAGCTAGGACACATATAACCCACGTAACCTCACCACAACTTCTACTGAAAGCAAGAGCAGAAGGGTTCACGACAGATACATGTCCTCATTACTTACTGTTGACAAGCGATTACGAGCGTAAACTAGGGTGCATTGCAAAGGTAAACCCGCCGCTTAGACCTCGCGATGTTCAAGAAAAGCTTTTCAATTTATTTGTAGCAGGACTTGTTGATGCCTGGGTCACCGACCATGCACCCCATTCCCACAATGAGAAGCTGAAAAGCTTTGTTGAATGTCCTTCAGGCTTTCCTGGTCTCGAGATATCATTGAAGATTCTGCTTACACTTGTAAACAAAGGTTTCATATCCATGAAAACCGTTACAAGATTAACCAATTCTGCACCTCGTAAGATACTCAAGATAGATAACTACGGTTGTACAGAGCCAGGGTGCGTAGCAAGCTTAACCATAGTAAATTTAAAGAAGAGGGGTAGAATAGACCCTACGAAATTCATATCTAAAGCCAAGTACACACCTTTTGAAGGATTTGAGTACGAAGGTGACGTTATCGCAACCATTGTTAGAGGTAGCTTCGTCTACGTAGAAGGAGATTTCTATAATAGGCCCATGGTGGGAAATGTTGAATTCCGATGAGATCAAGAGATTATCAATAAAGCTTCCCAGGATAGAGCTCAGACACCCAGTAATGAATGCTAGCGGTATACTAGGATATACCTATGAACACTTGTTACGTATGAGGGAATGGGGCCTAGCCGCTATTGTCACCAAGACTTTCACAGCTAAGGGTAGAGAAGGCTATGAAACACCAATAATAATAGAACTTCCAAGCGGTGGTTACCTAAATGCAGTAGGTCTTGCAAATCCTGGAAAGGACGCACTCTACGATCTGATACCACAAGCAAAAGAGCTTGGCCTACCAATAATCGTCAGCGTAGGAGGTTCCTCAGAGAAGGAATTCGTAGACGTAGCTGTAGCGGCTGAGGAGAGCGGTGCTGACGCAATTGAACTAAATCTTAGCTGCCCCCATACAAAGGGTTACGGCATAGACATAGGCTCAGACCCCGGTAATGTGAAAAGTGTTGTCAGGGAAGTTGTTGGCGCAGTGAAGATCCCCGTCTATGCAAAGCTAGGGCTTAGCGATAAACTCATAAACTCTTGTGAGGCAGCGCTGAGCGAAGGAGCTTCTTGTCTAACTCTGATAAACACTATCAAAGCTACGTACATCGATGTGTATACACTAAAGCCCGTACTCACAAACATTGTGGGAGGATTATCAGGTTCACCACTTCATCCGATAGCAATTAGGGTTGTGTATGAGGTGTACAAAGAGTTTGAGGCATGCATAATAGGTGTTGGCGGGGTGTATGATTGGCGGAGTGCCGCTGAGTTCATAGCGGCAGGAGCTAGGGCTGTACAGGTCGGAACCCTTCTAGCGTTAAAGGGAAGAGAGTTAGTTGAAGAGATATTGAGAGGGTTGCTGAAGTGGTTGGATATACATCAAGCTAAAAGACTTAGCGATCTAGTGGGTGCTGCCGTCAAGCAGTGAATTATTTAATCAATTCAATGGGCTCCTTTTCTCCTACCCGTCCTCCTGGCAGCTATATGCCCAACCTTTCTGCCTGGTGAAGCGCGTCTGCTCACAGTTGTAGGCTTGCTCTCGCTCTGATGACTGCCACCGCCGTGTGGATGCGAAACCGCGTTCATCGCCACTCCTCTAACACGAGGCCATTTCCGTGCCTTAACTTTCCACTTGTAGTACGATGCTCCTGCCTTAAGCAGTGGCTTCTCAATTCTTCCGCTACCAGCAGGTGTTCCTATTGTCGCTCTCGCATTTACAGGAAGTGATTTCTGCTTACCGCTTGGAAGTTGCACAATTACTCTATCACGAGCTTTGCCTATGATCACTGCAACTGCTCCAGCGCTTCTAGCAAGTTTACCTCCGTCACCTGGTCTAATCTCGATGTTGCATATACGTGTACCCTCAGGTATGTCACGCAGTGGTAGTACATTGCCCAAGCTGGGGGTTGCTCCCGGCCCGATCTCGACTGTCTGTCCTACTCTCAGACCCTCCACAGCAACGTTGTAGAACTCACTACCATCTTCAAGCACTATACGTGCTAATGGAACCCACCGCCCGGGATCATGTACTAGCTCGGTAACTACTCCCCTGATCACTTTATCTGTTAATGGAAGATACCTAACAGGGGCAACTCTCAGATGACTAGGACTGCGGAAGGTCGGTGAGCCTCTACCCATCCGCTGAACTAGTATCCGTTTACCCATTTACCACACACCTCAGCTAACCATTACAACCACACTTAAAAACTGATTTTCGGTTCACCTAGGCAATCCTCGTTCTAGAACATCTCTGGCGTTGTACCCTTCAGTGAGCTTCACATATGCCTTCTTCATACCCGTTCTGTCGATTAGAGTATTTACTTTGATTACTTTTACTCCGTAGAGCTTCTCGACGGCTTCTTTGATAAGCCGCTTACTAGCATCTCTACTCGTAATGAGAGTCAAATAGTTGTACTTTTCAGCTAACCAGTAAGCTTTTTCTGTAGTCACGAGCCTCACTATCACCTTCGATAATCTTTCAAGCTCCTTCTCTCCCACGTCACTCACGGTTTCATCACCTTGTAGAGCTCATTGAGTTTCGTTAGTGCACTTTCGGTGAGTACGAGAAGTCTGCCTGGATTTCCTCCTGGAGCTAACTGGAGTATGTTGAGAGTTACTGGGGTAGTGTATTCAACGCCGGGGAAGTTGTTAACAGCCTTGATCGCCGGTACGTGTGTTCCCGAGAACATGAATAATACACTCTTTGGGGTCACGTAT
>QMWT01000029.1 GCA_003661775.1 Thermoprotei archaeon | reverse complement strand
CTTCCTAAGAGCGTCTATGACTGCTTTGTACCTCTGGTTTAGCGCGAGGGCTAGCTCCTTAGGAGTGAGTCCCCCATCTGCTTCAGCTAGCTTTAGCACAAGCTCTAGTTGGAGGAACCCCCTCCCGAAATCTATCTCGGAATCCAGTGCTCTCAATATATTTAGCTTATGCTCAAGCTCGGAGCTCTGCTCCCCATGATCTATATACGGAGTTTTCTGTCCCGTCATCATCTTAGACCCAACCCCATTCATTTCCATCGGGGGGCAGCTTCGCGAAAGCTATGGCCTAAAAAGCTATGACCCGAAATTGATGTGCGGCAATTCGTTGCAGTACATAGTGCGTAGCGCCCACTATGGCAGTTTTCGGTAGAGGTATTTAAACGCGGCCTTCTATAAACCTCGTGCAATCTACAACTAATTCAATGTAGTTCTTGATAGAAAATCATGAACTCGAGCTCTTTACGGTCGTTGCCCCACCCTCTATTTCACTTGTAGAAACTTCAGTGTCCTTTATATGCTTAAGGAGCTGCTCAAGGTCTATAATTATCACGAGGTCTTCACCGTGCTTTGCTATGCCCTTTATGAATTCAAGACTTTTACTCTTTGAGAGTAGCGGTGGGGGTTCTACATTCTTGTGCTGTATCCTAGTCACCCCCAGAACTGCATCTACCATTATACCTACGTTGCTGTCCTTGGCATCAGCTATTATTATCCTTGAGTCGGTGCTTTCAACGCTTTCTGAATGTAGATTGAAGATCTTGTGAAGGTCTATTATGACGGTGATCTGGCCGCGGAGGTTTATAACCCCTCGTATGTATGGAGGGGCGTTTGGTATGCGGGTGTACTCTTTAATTTTGATTATTTCCCTCACCTGGTGTACGTCAACTCCAAAGATTTCATCGCCTAACCTGAATATCACCATCTGCAGCTCCTCTTCGCCATCACTTCTTAAGCTCGCCACCTGCATAGCGTATCACCTCAAAAGCCTCTTCTGAGAAATTTTACCTCCTTTGCTTCTCTATCTCACCTCCGCCAACGAACCTGCGCAGATCCCTCAGGGCGCTCTGCGCATCCTGTACAACATCTAGTAGCTGCTGCGCTGTCGCGTTGAGCTCCTGTATGGCTGCTGTCTGCTCCTCTACAGCGCTGGAAACCTGCTCGACAGCTGCTGCTTGCTCTTCAGCAGCGGCAGCAGCCTCCGAGGTCATCGCCTCGATGGACTTAACCTTATTGGACTCCTCTTGAACCAGCCTAGCCACATTCATGGCGGATTCCGCTACCTCTTCAGCGTTCTTGTATAGGGTTTCGAGAGCTTCCAGGGCCGCCATGATGACCTTCGACCCTGTCCTCATCCTATTAAGCGTTGATTCCATGGACTCCGAGACCCTGCTCATCTGCTCCTGTATCTCCCTGACGATCTCTGCTATCTGGCCGGCAGAGTTCCGCGATTCCTCAGCGAGCTTTCTAATCTCCTCAGCAACTACAGCGACGCCCCTCCCATGCTCTCCAGCACGCGCGGCCTCAATGGCTGCATTCAAAGCTAGAAGATTTGTTTGATCGGCTATACTCGTTATAGCCTCCACGATCCTCCCAATGTTCTTCACCCTATCAGCAAGCTCTTTTACAAGTCCAGCGGTCTCCTCTACACGGCTTTCCACCTGCTGTAGACTCTCTATACCTTTCTTACCATCTTCAGCACTCCTACGAGCCTCTTCCGCGGCCTTCTTAGCTTCCTCACCACTCTTTCTACTTACCTCAGCTGCGCTCTGCATAGCTTTCATAAGCTCATTCACTATTTTGGAGATCTCAGCGGATCTCGACGAAATATTCTGAGCACCTTGCGCTATCTGCTGAACAGATGTTGAGATCTCTTCAGCAGACGCACTGAGCTCCTCTACGGCTGCGGCCATGTTCTGTGCAACATTTTCAACAGAATCGATCGCTGCTCTAAGCTTCTTAAGTGCTCCTTGCAGGTTAACAGTAATTGCAGCTTTCCCGGCTCTAGGTCTTTTCGCTTCTTTCCTCTCCTCCCTCCTCTCCTCGGCTCTCCTAGTTATAGCTGTAGCAGGGTCCAACTCCATACGATCGATCCCTCATCTGATGGATATGCTGAACTCTACATTATGTTTACCTTCTGTTGACGACCAACGGCAGTTATTGCAGGTTCTTGCAGTTGTAGTACAGCGTATCCACGTTACGGCTAAATAACATCGATGCATTTCGTAGAGGAACTACTTCTAAGTCGACGACCAGTCGTCTCTCTAAACAAAGACTACAAATATGAAATCTTCTAACATCTGGGGTGCTGTAGATGAAAGTCTCTAAGGACAAGCAGGATGATTCCCTTAGAAATCGTATCACGTCCGTCTTGTCATCCATGCAAACAGATATGGCTAAGGTTGAGAACATAGTTGCGGAGTTCGAAAAGAAGATCGAAGCTATTATGAACAAGATCGATGATCTTGAACGAAGAGTTTCGTATCTCGAATCCTTACTCGGCGTCTCTAGGGAGTCTGATGAAGAAGGTGCATAGATGATGACCGTATCCGTGGCAGTACATTCGTACAGGGGTGGTACGGGTAAAAGCACTACCACAGCAAACTTGGCGGCGGTTTTGGCAGCTATGGGTTTGAAGGTGGCTACCGTGGACCTCGACCTCACCTCTCCAGGTCTACACGTGATATACGGTGTCACCGCAAACTTACTAAAGCACACCCTCAACGACTATCTCTACGGGAAGTGTAAGCTCAGTGATACTATACTGGATCTAACACGGTACCTAGGGCTTTCAAGAGGTAAGCTATACTTCTTAGGCTCCAGCATGAAGCCTGAGGAGATCGCCAGGCTTCTGAAGGAAGGCTACGATGAGAACCTGTTCAGAAAGATAGTTGAAGAGCTTGAAAGGCTTTACAACGTTGATCTGGTGCTGTTTGATACCCACCCTGGGCTCACCGAAGATACGCTCCTATCGGTTATCTCAAGCGATCTAAGCTTGTTGATAACGAGGATGGATAAGCAGGACATTACGGGAACCTATATAACAGCCCAAGTCCTGAAGCGCTTCAAAAAGGTAAGCTACGCAGTACTGAACATGGTGCCTCCGAAGTTCGCATCCATACCAGAGCTGGCCTCCGAAGTATCACGCTTGGTAGGGGCACCAGTGATAGCGGTGATCCCCTTCTATGAAGACGTGCTCGAGCATAGAAGCCATGGCGTATTCGTACTCAAGCATCCGCGCCACACATTCACAACACAGATAGTGAAACTCGCTAAAAGAATTGTATCGATCATCCGGGGATGATCTGTGGGGAAACGCGTACACGTCCTCATAGCGGACGACTCTGCATTCATGAGGAAGTTACTTAAAAGAATTGTAGAGTCTAGAGGAGAGTTCGAGGTTGTGGACGAAGCCAGCGATGGCATAGAGGCCTATCAGAAGTATCTAAGACTAAGACCCGACTTAGTTTTGCTAGACGTAAACATGCCGAAGCTAGACGGTTTATCTGCCGCAAAGAAAATACTAGCTAGCGATGCTTCTGCCAAGATAATCATCATCAGTGCTTTAGGTCAAAGATGGGCCATCGAAACGGCGCGGAGAATGGGAATAAAGCACTATATACTCAAGCCATTCAAACCTGAAGACCTCATAGAGGTTATGGAAAAGGCGCTTAAAGAGTGATGTGCTATGTGCGCAGCCTACGACCCTTCGGGGAGAAGAATCCGTGTCCTCATAGCGGATGATTCTGCATTTATGAGAAAATTAATCCGTGAAGTGTTAAGTCGCGATCCTGCGATAGAAGTCGTAGCCACCGCCTCCGACGGTGTTGACGCCGTAAATAAGGTTCTTGAGCTAGATCCCGACGTCGTCGTACTTGATGTGCAGATGCCCAGAATGAACGGTTTAGAGGCACTTAAAGAGATAATGAAGTATAAGCCTAAACCCGTCATCATATTCAGCGCTTTTACTGATAGAGATGCCGACCTGAGTCTACAAGCTCTAAGGCTGGGCGCTGTCGACATAATCCCTAAGCCGGGGGGGCCCATATCTCTAGACATAAGCGAGGTGGCTGACCAACTTCTGCTAAAGGTAAAGACTGCGGCCAGGAGTAATCTGTACGCCTTGCGCCAGCATAGCTCACTAATGCTTCAACGACACAGGCATTTCCGGTTAAGGGTACGGAGAGCCGCCGAGGAATTTCCAGACGTGGCTGTAGCCATAGCCGCCTCTACTGGGGGGCCTAGCGCTGTTGCAAGAGTACTGTCAGCCCTCCCCAAGGACTTGCCCGCAGCTGTACTAATCGTACAACACATGCCAGCTTTCTTCACTAAGAGATTCGCCGAGCACTTGGACAAGCTGTCCGAGCTCACGGTGAAAGAAGCTGAGAACGGCGAGAAACTGCGCATGGGTACAGTCTACGTAGCTCCGGGAGACTATCATATGCTCGTGGTGCAGGGAGTCGACGGTGCCCCCCAGATAAAGATTCATAAGGGACCTAAGATAAATAACGTAAGACCTTCAGCCGACCCCCTATTTCAATCCGTGGCCAGGGTGTTCGGGCGTAATGCCGTAGCTGTAGTTCTAACGGGTTTGGGCAGCGATGGGGCAGAGGGTGTTAGGTATATAAAGAGGTACGGAGGTTACGTAATTGCCCAAGATAAGGAGACTTCAGTAGTCTTTGGAATGCCTAGAGCAGCTATAGAGACCGGCTGTGTCGATACTATCCTACCGCTTCATCAAATAGCGTCGGAGATTGAAAGAGTTGTTAGAGTGAGATATCTTTCTTCGAAAGCACGCATATGAGGTGATGATGAATGGATATAAATCCTTTGGAGTACAAGGACCTGTTCTTGAGCGAGGCCAAGGATAACATTACGAAGCTAAACGAACTCCTCCTAAAACTCGAAAAAGTAAAGAGTGCGGAACTCGTGGATGAGATCTTTAGGATTGTACATTCCTTAAAAAGCTCGTCTGCAGCCATAGGCCTTGACCAGCTATCACTTTTAATGCATAGCCTAGAGGACTTACTCACCATCATCAAAGAAGGGAAGATAGATATAACATCGGATATTGTAGACATGCTGCTTAAGGGTATAGACCTAGCGGAGAGCATGATACTTGCTTTTGAAGAGAACAATCCGCCTCCAGATGCAAGAGAGTTCATAGAGGAGATTAAGAGATTCACAGAGCATGCAAAGAGTTCTCATAGTCATGCCTCAGTGAAAGATGAGTCCTTTAAACTCTACTCTCTTACCATAAAGTTCTCAGAAGATTGCACAGCTCCTAGACTCAAAATGTTTACAATACTAAAAGAGGTGGAAGAGCACGGAGTACTGGTCAAGGTACATCCGGACCCTGCCTCTGAGAATGTAAGCAGTTATGAATATGAAGTTGTGTTATATATAGAGCAGGGAAGGCTCGGCGAGCTTGAGAAGAACCTTAACAAAGTTGAAGGTGTTGAAGAGGTAAAGCTGAGAGAGGTAAAGCCCGAAGAGGTAGGAGTAGACTCTGCAACACTCGAGGAACTCATAGAGTCAAGACCTTCGTCTACAGAAATCGAGGAACTCGTTAAGAAATTTGAGGAGAGTCTTGAGAAAGAAGAGAGCGCCACGCTCAAAGTGGAACGAGAGAGCGGGTATGCACGCAGAAGAATAGAGGAAATAAAGGTCAAGGTCAAGGATCTGGACATGCTTCTCGATGTTGTGGGGGAGCTCGTACTAATAAAGTCGAGACTCTCCCGCCTTGCTAAAGAAAGCAATGTACCTAGTTTAAAGGAGGTAGTATCTTCTTTCGAAAGGACGATCAACACGCTTCAAGGAATCGTAATGGGCATGAGGCTCATACCTATAGGACAAGTTCTTGGTATGCTCCCACGCATGGTCCGAGATCTTTCAAAAGAACTTGGTAAAGAGGTGGATCTTATCATAGAAGGCAAGGATATAGCTCTAGATAGGAGGATCCTCGAAGAAATAATAGACCCCTTGATGCACATAGTGAGAAATGCAATTGATCATGGCATAGAAAGTCCGGAGGAGCGTGTCAAAAGTGGGAAACCACGTGTTGGAACTATTATAGTTCGTGCGAAGAGAGAAGGAGATTATGTGATTATAGAGGTTGAAGATGATGGTAAAGGAATAGACCCTAAAGAAGTTAAGAAGATTGCTGTGGAGAAAGGGCTCATAAGCCCGTCAGCTGCTGAGAAAATGAGTGACGAAGAAGCGTTTATGCTCATAACGCTACCGGGATTCTCAACGAGGAAGAAAGCCAGCATGGTATCAGGTAGAGGGATGGGTATGAGTGCTGTGAAAGAGAAGATTGAGTCTATAGGGGGGTCTTTAGAGATATGGTCTGTTCCAGGGAGGGGGACACGTGTTTCAATAAGACTGCCACCGTCATTAGCTATAGTGAGTGCTGTACTGGTGAGGTCATGCGGCAATGTTTACGCCATCCCGACGACGGCTGTTTCTGGGATACTTAAGTTTAATGGATCGAACATTAAGCTTGTTGCAGGTAACGAGGTGCTTGTTCATAGGGGTAGAGCTCTTCCGCTAGTACGTTTATCGTCGATACTTAAATGCGATCGTGCCGATGACGAACACGAAATACTGCTGATCGATGCTGGCCATAAAAGCTATGCACTCGCCGTGGAAGCCGTTGAAGGATTAGAAGACGTAGTCACGAAACCCGTTAACAAGTTCATTCAGGGGATCAAAGAGTTCTCTGGAGTAACGATCCTGGGCGATGGGAAGGTCTGCATGATCTTAGATCCCTATTCACTAGTTTAATGAGAGGTGAGGATACATGGCTAAGATGCCCCAGCTCGCAGCCCTCAGGCGCATAGCTCAAGAAGCATTCAGGGAAGCCGCCCACTCCATAAGCACCTTTGTAGGTAGCGATGTAAAACTTAAGCTCATTTCACTAGAAATCCTACCCCCTCTACAGTACCTAGAGGTTATAGGAGGTCAAGACTCGATAGTTGCGGCTGCATATTCCACCTCCAAAGGAGAGTGGAGCGGAATCATGTTGATCATGATGCCCTTGGAGTACGCCAGTAAAACTGTAAGCTCGTTGGTGAAGAGCTTCTTAGGGCAGAGCGAAATAAGTGAGGAACTAGCGGTGGAGACATTCAAGGAATTTGCGAACATAATCTTTGGAAGTATAGCTACGGTACTGTACAACAAAGCTGGGATCAAGATCATGTTTTCACCGCCCGAGATAGCTGTGGATAGTGCGGTGGCCATCATGGAGAGCATAGCAGTCACATACTCAACGCAATTCGATGAGCTCCTGCTATTCAGAGCTGAGATAGAGGGAGAGAAAATCCATGATATGACTCTGTTAGTAATACCAGGTCAGGGATTCGTGGACATGCTTCACGGAGCAGAACCTTAAGCTCTGCTTCACCGGGGTTACGGTATTGAGGCAGAACCTTAAATTAAGATACCTGACCAGCTCTGAAGAGATAGCTAGAGTAAGAAGCGACTCGGTAGTTGTAGGCATAGGAGGCTATGCTATCGATAAGAGCCCCGGCAAGATAGCTACATGGGCATTGGGCTCCTGCATAGCTATAATACTCTACGACCCCTACACATCAACAGGTACCTTAGCACACTGCCTTCTTCCAAGTCCCTTTAAGGGTGCAGACTTACCTACAAAATACGTATCTACGGCCATACCCTACTTGCTAAGGAAGTTAGAGGAGTTACAAATCCCGTCCCGAAGATTACAAGCAGCCTTAGTTGGAGGTGCAAACATACTGAATCTCAATAATGGCCCCAACATAGGCAGGTCCAACGTTATTAAGGCTAGGTTCCTTCTAGAGAGGTTGCACATACCCATAGTGGCTACGGATGTTGGCGGTACAAGCGGTAGAAACGTGGTTCTAGACCTAGGTACTGGAACTATCTACGTGTGGTACACCCGCAGAACATTCACAGCATTCTTCCATGAACAGAGCTAAGAGGTAAGTTTCCGTGTACATCAAGCGGCGTGAGCTTAAACAGCTGAAGGAACTCCTTAGAAAAATAACTTCCCTAGACCCGACATCGTATAAGGAGCGGTTCATCGAGCGCCGAATAGCTGTTAGAATGAACGCTCTAGGACTCAAATCTTTTCAAGAATACCTCGAGTTTATACGCAAGAACCCGGATGAAGTATACAATCTCTTTGATAACCTGACCATTAATGTATCACTGTTTTTCAGAGATCCCTTGGTGTGGAGCGCAGCCTATAGAAAAGTGTTGAAACCACTTATCGAATACAAGAGATCGAGAAATGAACACACTGTAAGGATATGGAGCGCAGGATGTGCACGAGGCGAAGAACCATACTCTATATCAATTCTCCTATATGAAGCACTGGGTCCGGGGTTAGGAGGTTTCACAATAACGATATTCGCTACTGACATAGACCCTAAGGCCTTGGAACAAGCTGAGAAGGGCGAGTATGTTCCACAGGCACTCGACAACGTCCCTAGAATGTGGTTACGGAAACACTTCGTATACGATTCTGTGAAGGGGGTTTACAGGGTTAAGCCACATATAAAGAGAATTGTGAAGTTCATGCTTCACGACGTTGTGAACGATCCGCCCTTGAACCACATAGACATAATCTTCTGCCGATACCTACTGATATACTTCTCTCGAGAAACGCAACAAAAAGCTCTTATGAACTTCCTGAAAGCTTTGAGAGAAGGGGGTTATCTCATTTTAGGCTCGGCTGAATTCCTCCCTGAAGAAATGCATAGATACTTCGAAGTTATCGATCTAAAGGCCCGTATATATAAGAAGGTGTGGGGAGGTATTTGATGTAGAGTTCTTAGAGGGTAGATCTCTTTGGTTACACCACGTGAAAGCTAGAGAGTAGACTGGTAAAGCCCTTTAGGCGACAATGTTAGATGATGAGCGAAAAAGAGTTCCCCTAGACAACCACCTCAGCAGATAAAGCTATTCTTAAAGCATCTGCATCTACCGCGATTTTAAGCTCGACGAGGCTACTGTGAGATTTACACATGGTGTGTTTCAAACTTGTTTGCTTAGTCTAGGATTGAAGATCTCGTCAAGTGCATAACCTATGAACACGGATGTTAGGACTAGAAGCGGTATACCTATGCTGGGAGGCACCACGTACCGCCTAGGTACATACTTCCAGATGTGTTTCAGAAACTTAAGCATCTGGCCAAACCCGTTCTTTAGCCACACGTAGGGTTTGTCTAGGTAGAGCTTGATGGTGTGATTGTCTATGATCCCGTACCTGCTTACCATCTTGACGTCGGGATGTCTAGACGGAAACTCGTACTCCTTATAGAAATCGATGCTGAAGGCTATGCAGACCGTGGACTTGACACCATCGTGCCGGGTTTCTGATCTTAAGAGGTCGGGATTCTTAATGTACTTCATCCGAGCTACTATCGGTACCTGCTCCTCCTGCGCCAAGATCGCGCTGGTCTGTGGAATTAGGGCAAGAATCACGGACGCTACCAAGAGAAGTGCCTTATATCTTCATTTAGAGCTATCTGCCCGGTTGAGGTGTAGAGACCCGTATCTGTTATATAATCTTTCGGCTAACCTCCTATACACTGTTCGGGGTCTAGTTAGAGACCTAAAGCGTTTCGGGTAGGGTGGCTGGACATTATGCATGCTAACATGCCGCTCTTCCAATTCCCGTACCCTTCATACCGCCGAGGCCAGGCCGAAGTGGTTGAAGAAGCACAGCGCGTGGTTGCCGAAGGAGGGATCTATGTCTTGCAAGCACCTACAGGTTTTGGGAAGACCTCTGCTGTTCTGGAAGCTGTTGCAAGAGCTCTGTCGGGTGGTGAGAAGGTTCTCTACATAGTCAGAACCCGGAACGAGATCTCTCCTGTTGTGCGCGAACTGGTGCGCGGGGGTGCTAAGTACACTATACTCTTCAGTGCGAAGCTCATGTGCCCCCTGGCACGTGATGTTGCCATCGAGCAGGAGGACTTTTGGCTCAGCTGCTCGCTGCTTAGGTCGAGGGGCCTCTGCCCATTCTTCGAAGACCTCCCCAAGGTGTCGAGCGATGAAGTTCTCAAAGTGCTCTTGGAAGTGGGCGATAGGTACGAGGAAGTACCTCATCAGATTACAGAGAGGTTGAAGGTCTGCCCCTTCTTTGCTTTGGCGAACCTGGTCAAGGACGTTACGTTCGTCGTAGCTACATACCCTTACTTCTTCAGAGAAGAGGTCTATAGCGCTATCTTCGGCGATGTGGAGAGGAGCTCCGTGGTGCTCATCATCGACGAGGCTCATACGTTGGCAAACCCCTCGTCCATCATCAGCGAGAAGCTCAGTACCAAGCATATGAGGAGCGCTGTCGAGGAGCTTAGACGATACCTGCCAACGTCTTCTACGCTCACCGACTACCTAGAGAAGGTTGTTAAAACTGTTGAAAGTTTTGCGCGTGAGAAGAAGGTGAAGCACGTAGCTAAAGGCTTTGTGATCCAGGAACCCAGCCTGGTGGACGCACTTATTGATGCGGTCACAGACATCAAACTGTCCATGATCGTGGAGGAGGCGGGCGGGCCAAGCGACTTCGTGAGTAGAAGACTTAAGCTAAGCCGTGTTTCGAGGGTGCTTAAACTCGCGTTGAGCAAGGGTTTCGAGACATTTGTGCAGAGAGTAGGGGAAGAGGTGTATCTCTACGTACTCCCAGTATCGCTTGAACCAGTTAGGCAGCCTCTTGAGCAGGTGAGAGCAGCCATACTCATGTCCGGTACTATGCCCCCTCCGGACTTCTTCGAGCACGTGCTGAGACCTTCGCGTAAGCTAGTGTACCGCGATGTTGAAGAGGCTGTGGGCCCGATATTCCCTAGAGAACATACGTACACGATCGTGTTGCTGGAACCCTCATCTACCTACAGGCTCCGAAGCGATCGCATGTTCAGGGTGTACGCTAGGTACATAGATACAGCTTTCGAACGTTTAAGGAAAGGCGTCATGCTCGTTGTGTACCCCAGCTACGAGTTTATGAACAGCATAAGGCTCTTCTCTTCAGCATCTCCCTCCTACTTCGAGGACGAACGCACAACGTTGGAAGAAGTACACGTGTTTGCTCATACCCACTCTAAATGCGCTGTTCACGTAGTTGCTGGTGGGAAGATAGCTGAGGGCGTAGAGCTCCTCAATGACGAGGGTAGAAGCTTGATAAAGCTCGTGTTCAT
>QMWT01000028.1 GCA_003661775.1 Thermoprotei archaeon | reverse complement strand
CGTGCTTCAGCCATGAGCTCCATTAACGCTTTTATGAGTTTGTGAGGCGCAGCTGATGGGGTTATATAACCTACTATTCTGTACTCTTCGCCCATCAACTCTCTTAGCCAAAGTACGGGCTTTGTCAACGCTGTCAAGGAGACGAAGCCCGGTGGTGCTAAATCACATTGACCTACATCACCATCTATTATTGCAGGTCTTAGAGATTTTGATAGAGCTTTGTTTGCAACGAGCGTCGTGAAGGTTGTTTTACCGCTGTCTACAGGCCCTACGACCATGACAGAAGTTGGAATTTTCTCAAGTATCTTATCAACTGCTGCCTCCCACTCATCGATCACTTCTTCACCTTTTCCGGGCTCCTCAATGGATCCGCCTTCACCCAGTATAACTTCTAGTTCGGCGTCTTCTACACCTTTAACCGCGTAACTTCTGAACCTGTTTATGACAACGGAGGAATTCTTTGGAAACTCTACGCCTAGTATCTTGATAGTTCCATTCCTAACTGTTACCTTGGCTGGACCCATGATCCGCACAATCTTACCCTTTTCAAGTACAACTGTCGTAGCCAATGACAAACTCATCACCTGAAGATGAGGAAAACTGTCAAGGGTTTATGAAGTTCTTCCCAATGCTATGTTCAGAGCAGCGATCTCGTCCTCGTGCAAACCCCTTGTTGCGATCCCAGATCTAATCTTGGAACTCCCCCTTTCCGGAACAAGCTCCAGTTCTACATCGCTGGGAACTATCCTAGCTATCTTATCAACAATATCTGCTCTATACTCGTCAAAGGTAGAGCGGGCGAAGCCTATCCTTATACACCTTCTCTTGCTCTCAAACTTCTCAACAACCCAGCACAGCGTTTCGAAAAGCTTTGACTTAGAAACAAAGAGTTTTGTCATCAAAACCTTAGAATCGCCAACCACTGCAAATCCTATAGATGCACCAAGGTCTATACCTACGACCAAGTTGCTAAGAGGGAAGTCAAGTCCTTTGGCTAGTACTAATGCACGTGCTATCGCTTTATCAATATCGTCCACAAATACCAGCGGGCCAAAGACCCTCACAGAGTTTTTCTCAAGATAGCGATAGCCCTCCTCATCAGCAACAACGATTCCGTAGATAACCCTCTGCTTTTCATAAACACCTTTGAATTGTAGTTTAAGCTCTCTGAGTCTCTCCATTACCTTCATCATTGTACGCGGGTCATAGAGCGCTAGGTATAGTGCGCGTTGCTGCTGCAACATCCCGTCATCTTATAGCGGTCAGCAAGTATATATTCATCATTCTAACATCAGTTCCCGGATTCCTCTTCATCCCATAACATCAGAGGAGACTAAGATATTAAGCTGTTAACTACCAAACGTTGTTAAGGTGCTAGCATTTGCTTAGCCGGTTCCGTAGCAGATTATCGTTGGTTATCAATTGGCCATCTAGGCTTTTAGCAAAAGCAGGTGTATCCCCATCGCTCTTAACGACATTAAGCTTGCTACTCTCGTCGCTAGCCGCATTATCAGCGTACGTAGAGCTCAAAACTATGGTTCCCCTGCTTATGGTTTTTGCAGGCTACTGCGATGCACTAGATGGCGCTGTCGCAAGACTGCTCAAGGCTTCAACTAGGTTTGGAGCCTTTCTCGATTCTTTCTGTGATAGGATTTCGGACTCCGCAATGATCCTAACGTTGATGTTTCTAGGTTTAGAACCCTTACCTGCATATCTTCTTCTCACAACATCGTTCATTATAAGCTACTCCCGCGCACGCGCTGAAGCTCTTGGAGTAAAAGTCGAAGGTGTAGGATTAGCGGAACGAGCTGAACGAGTGCTTATTCTCGTGTTGGCCGCACTGTTTTACGTTCTCGACCTTAAAGTAGGAATGATCGAGTTCGGCGACGTGTTATCATACATGCTCTTGCTACTTACTACCGTGACGGTTATTCAGAGATTTATCCACATCAAAAGATGTTTAATGGAGCTGACCTAATTTCTATGTAACGTAACCAAAGCATTAAAATTA
This sequence comes from Thermoprotei archaeon, assembly GCA_003661775.1. Taxonomy (GTDB): domain Archaea; phylum Thermoproteota; class Thermoprotei_A; order Sulfolobales; family Ignisphaeraceae; genus QMWT01. The sequence continues at coordinate 9,520 of QMWT01000028.1, read as the reverse complement.
GAGTTTGCGGCTCTGAGTCTGGAGGGGTACATATTTCTTCCTCTCATGCTCAGGTCTTACTTTGATAATTCCATAGTGTATAGCGCAACTTATACAGTAGCACTTGGTAACAGGATAACGTGCGATTATTGCTCCGCGCTTCTCAAGTTCTTCTGCTAGCTGCGGGTCTACTGGACTGTACCACTTAGTTACGCACACCGCCTTATCTTTGGGAATGAGAGCTCCACAGTTATCGCACTGAACAAGCTCTACGGATCCTTTATCTCCCTTCTTCCTACCTCTACTTTGCCTCTTCTTAGGCATCTCGGCTTCGCCGTTACCTAGTGATTAGCTACTTGAATATAAAAGCTTAGCGAGCATTCATCTCTTCAATAGCTTCTACCTAGTCTTAGATAGGTTAAGGCGCGCGCTCCGCACACTGGGCATTTAGAATTAGCATCGATATGGACTTTCTCTAACGTGTGCACGGGTGAACCTAGTACTCGTATACCCTCACCTAACTTGTTCTCCAGCTCTATGGCACACTTCTCCTCGCCGCACCAAGGTATCTGCGCGATCCCCCCATTACGCCTAATGTACTCTACAGCCTCGTCTACACCATTAAAAGTTTTGACTTGTTCAATGAACCACCTCTTTGCCCTCTCCCTCAAATTATTGTCTACTTCCTCAAACAACTTCCTTAGTACTTCGACAACTCGACCCTTCTCTACAGTAACCCTTGACATCGTATCTCTTCTAAAGAGCGTCACCGTACCCTCCTCTACTTCTTTAGGCCCTACCTCGATTCTTATTGGTACACCTCGAAGCTCCCACTCGAAATACTTGTCGACGGGGCGAAGATCCTCCCTGTCATCGAACTTCACTCTAAACCCGCTCTCCTTCAACTTCTTGAGAAGTGATGAACAGTATTCGTAAACCACCCTAGTTTTTCCGGCATCCTTCGGAGCTGGAATTGGGATTATCACCACTTGAAATGGTGCCACCATTGATGGGAGTATAAGACCCCTTTCATCGCTATGATACGCTATTAGGCACGCTATCACACGGTCAGAAATGCCGTAGCTTGTCTGCCATGCATATCCTATACTTTCATCTCTCCTCTGAATCCGTACCTCAAATACTTTCGTGAAAGTCTGGCCTAAGTGATGAACTGTGCCTATCTGCAGAACTCTGCCATCAGGCATAACGGTATCGAAGGCTATGGTGTAGAGAGCGCCCGCGAACTTATCCCACTGAGGTCTTCTTGAGATCACATAAGGTATCCCGAGGGTATCGAAGAATTCACTGTATATGGTTATGGCTTCTAAAACTTGCCTCTCTGCATCCTCGAACGTCTCGTGAAGTGTATGAGCTTCCTTAAACGTTGTTACTTCTCTAAGTCTTATCATAGGCTTAGTCATCTTAGTTTCGTATCTAAACATGCTCACTATCTGGTAGTACTTTTTAGGGAGCTGCTTGTAGCTCTTAATCCACAAACTCTCCATATAGCTTAAAGCCGTCTCGCTTGTGGGCCTTAAAACAAGTTTCACATCCAGTTCTTCATTGCCAGCCATGGTAACCCAGAAGACTTGTTGTTCGAAACCTCTTACATGCTCACTTTCCTTTTTGAAGATCGTTTCGGGTATCAACAACGGCAGCAGTATCTCCTCATGTCCGGTTTCATTCAACAATCTTCGCATTAACTCTATCACACCCCGCCTTATCTGGAAGCCGTAGGGGAGCCACACACCCATTCCTTTTACCGGATATCTTCCATAGTCATAGATCTCAGCTTCACGTATAATCCACTCAAACCACTGACTGAAAGACTCGCCGTACTTTGAAGGGGGCTTCTCGTTCAAGCCTCTCAAACCCTATTCAATCCACCTTTGATGGTAACAAAAATTCGGGGGCCTTATCTACATCAACAATAGGCACAGCTATGTAACCGGGCTTAGTAGTTTTGCTAGGTTCTATCTTCTCTCCTGATTCATCAAGTCTTACCAGCACATAGTTTGCATCTTTAAGCTCGTTATCGTGGTCTATAACGTAGTAGAATAGAGGTAAGCCGTATAAATTATAGTAATCACGAAAAACCGCGAGGAACCCTATCACGGTCTTACCTTCTCTATCCCTATACCTTAGTATGTATGTTGGCTGCATAGAAGCCGCGGCTGTACTGGCTATTCTAATAAGGTCTCTAATAGAAGCTAGTTTTATCGCTACAGTACTACGAAAAAGTCCTTTCTTTTCCTCAAGCGCCACGCATGAACACCACTACTTGGCATATTCCGAGGTATAGGTTTGAGTTAAAACAGATTTTATTATTGTATCACTGCTTTACTGGTGTAGCTACTATTATCCTCCGCGCCTTGAGATTTATATTGACGATACCCCTCCGTGCAAGTTCTAGAAGAACTCTCTTGGCAGTGCTGTATTTAACATTGTACTTCTGCACAATCTCGTAAGGAGTTACCAGGTCAAGGTTCTTTAGATCCCTATCCACATTTTTCAGGATCTCTGCTTCGAGAACGGTTATAGAAGTTCGCTTCTCGCGACGCTCTTCACGCCTTTCACGTCCTTCAGTACGCTGCATCAGTCTGCGCTGCCGCTTCTCAATTGCAGTTATTGGCTTTCCTCCTTTCGTGCCCACAAAACTCACCACAGCCCCTGGTATTCCTCTAGTACTCACGTAGAGTCCACACTTATAAATTATTATCTTTGGCTAGGTTTAGGAATGGTGAGTAATGATGCGTATAGTAACTGTTAAGATGCCCGAGGCATACATAGAGGGTATTGATGAGCTTGTTAGAATGGGCAGGTATTCTTCCAGAAGCGAAGTAATAAGAGCGGCCATACGTGAACTTCTTAAGAAGGAGCTGTGGTACATTCCGGATAGGGAGGAGAACGACCGTAGAGAACATAGAGGAGTTAAGGTTATTGAAATAAGACCAGAGCTTCTGTAGCGTCATAGTTGAATTGTTTTGCAGGACTTTGCCATATGCACTTATAGAGCTTTGTCCTACACCACAATATTATTGGGTAATGATGAGGGCTGGTATTGTCGATCGATGAGAGGGGATACCAGTGCTGAACCCTTCGGATACCATCACCGAAGGCTATGAAGTTCTTCTCTACATAGATCACATGAGGCGGTGGATTAAGAAGGTAAAACGTGGTTCTATTTTCGGATCTGATAGAGGGTCTCTCAAATATGACGATATTATAGGTAAGAAGTACGGCGATAAAGCAGTGCTCTCCTTAGGATACGATGTTTATCTCTTACGCCCGCTCCTCATCGACTACATAGAACGCGGTTTTGAGCGTAAAACGCAGATTATTTACCCCAAAGACTTGGGGTTCATAGTTCTGCTCAGCGGAATAGGGCCAGGAGCCCGCGTACTCGAGGCAGGTGTCGGAAGCGGAATCCTAACAGCTGTACTAGCAAACATAGTTAGACCAACCGGAAAAGTGTATGGTTATGAGATACGTAAAGAATTTGCCGAGATTACGATGAGGAACTTGAGACGATTAGGTCTGGAAAAGTATGCAGAGATAAGGATAGGTGACGTGAAGCAGGGCATAGACGTTAAAGGTCTCGATGCAGCTTTTCTAGACCTGCCAGACCCGTGGAATGCCTTAGAAAAAGTTTATGAAGCTCTTAAACCCTCAGCTCCTATCATAGCCTTTCTTCCGACCATAAACCAAGTCGAGAAGATGTTGAGCGCTATCAAGGAAGACCAAAGATTTGTGGATTCAAGATGTTATGAAATTCTTCTACGTGAGTACCAGCTTGTTGAAGGAGCGATAAGGCCGAAGACACATATGATTGGCCATACAGGTTATATCTTCTTCGCACGTAAGGTTCTTAGACCCGCACCCTAACCCCTTCCCTCACGCAAAATACTCCTCAGATTTCTAAGGAATCTCTTAAGTATCATTCTCTTGATCTCGAGGAAGTACTCTGTTGCACTACTCGGAGAATTTATCTCAACAATGGAGAGCCTATCCTCGAATCCTTTCACTTCGTCTACTACAACACCTTCGTCATTTATTATGAGCGTGGGTATCTCTAGAAAATCTTCGTCGCCCCGCGAAATTATTCCACCGACCCCTATCACCTTAACATGATTTTCTAGAGCTCTCGTTATAAGTACATGCCTAAACTTTAACCACTCTCTTTCAAGCTTCTGGAAAACTATGAGGAGTCTCGCGCCGTTAAGCACAAGCATGGTAGCTAATTCCGGTATTAATATATCCTCCTCTATCAACATTCCCATTGAAAATCCTAAGTTCAGTAGGGGGAGCTCTCTTCCAGGAGAGAGGAAGTCTTTGTCACGGTCAACAAATATCTTCCTGTACTTGAACATTACACCCCGCAATGGCGCTACTACAAGCGATGTAAGATAGTATCTCGAACCTTGACGTTCGATTATAGGACCTGTAACTATGTAGAGCCCATATTCTTCAACAACGCTACACAGGTAATCTGCTGTTATACCGGGCACAGTTTCTATCATAGACTTTCTGCTTATCCTAACACGATATGAGTCGCTGAGTACAGGCCCTATGTTAAAGAACGATGGAAGAACCAAAATTTTTGCACCGCTTTCATGAGCAGTCTTAGCAAATGAGCGAAGTCTCTCTAGGTTACGCTTCTTATTACCCAGTTCTATCCTCATGTGCGCTACTGCAAGTACGATCTTGCTATCACTGCTTGTCATGACTTTAGGAACACCCATGTCTATCTCTAAAATCGTTTACCAGCGTGATAAATATAGACTAGCGCTGCGAAACCTTTATGTCTCTGACCGGCAAAAGTCCTAGTTCGCTAAGCTCTCTGAACAACTCCTCGATGACTTCTTCATAGCTAATAACTCCCTCCTCAATAGCGCTCATCTTCTTCTGGAGAACACTTGTTCTCTCAACACTAACCATACTCGCCACCTTCTTTAAGACCTCCTCAGCTCTAGGTATGCTTGCCCTTCCCAAGCTCCTTACAGTTTCTTCGAGTCTCCGTATCATTTCTTTAAGAACTTCGTCATCCAATCCAAACTTCTTCTTAAGAAGTTTATCGAACTTTATCTTCTCTTCATCTCTCAGCTTAGTCGCCAGCTCAACTATTTTAGATAACGTAATTCCCGAAAGCAATGTATAGACATACACTCCTTTTCTCATGGGTATTAGAACCTTCTTATCTATCACATACCCTCTCTTTAAAAGTGTATCCACTATCTTGGCATAAGTGCTGGGTCTACCTATACCAACTTCCTTCATCCATCTGACAACATCGCCCTGAGTCATGAGCCTTACCGAACTTATATTCCTTCGTTTAACATGCAATACCCTCACAACATTTTGAAGAGGCGGAAGCGGAGTAAGCTTGAACGGCATGTAGACCAGGGTAAAGCCTGGATCTGCGATGCTTGTGATAAGCTCAATATCGGTTGCGTAGAAACATTGTTCCTCTATACAAACATCAGCTCTAAACACAGTTTTCTCGACCACAGCAGGCTTCATCTGACTAGCTACAAACCTCCTGAAGATCATGTCGTATAACATGAAATGACTCCGGGTGAGTCTTATAGGTAATTCTATCACGCCCTCCGCTATGAGTCCTCTTAAAGTCTCAGAATCTATAGATCTTGTAGGTCTTATAGCTTCGTGGGCACCACCTTCACCCCAGCTTCGGGGCTTGAAAAGCTCTTCAGCAAGCTTCCCAAACTTATTTTGCAGATACTCCCGAGCCACATTGATACCTGTTGTGGATACCCTCGTACTATCGGTACGATGATACGTGATTAGTCCCAGCTCGAAAAGTTCTTGAGCTAGCGCCATAGTCTGAGGGGCAGGCATTCTAAAAGCGACAGAGGCCTCTGTTATCATCACATCAGTTGTGAAAGGCGGGGGAGGATTCACCACTTCAAACTTATGCTCCTTAGGTTTGAGGACTATCGTAATCTTCTTTCCATGAATCTTCTTATTCTCCAATGGCACACTATCTGCAGGTATCTCAAGGCTAATGACGTCACTTCTGAATACTAGGTAAGGTCTTCTACTTAAGTACCATTCCACGAACACCTCTATTATTCTGCCTAAAGTAGGTGTCTGTACCCTACCAGCACTCAACCTGCGCCTCTTACACCTTTCAATATCTTCATATTCTTCATACTTACATATGATGTCTATAAGCACCTGCGTGGCTAGCTCCGATAACGCAAAGCCTATCCACCTATCCTCTATCCTACGAGTTATTTGCGCTTCTACAAGCCTCATATTTATTGGTCGCGGATTCTCTAAGGCTTTCAAAATAGCTCTACGAGTGATTTCATGAAACTCTATCCTTTTTATACTCCTCGCAAACGGTGCTAATGCTAATGCAATGTCAAAACCTATCTTCTCACCTTCGGCATCAGGGTCCGTTCCTATAAGAATCTCATCTACTTCCAAAGCTAACTTCTGTAATGTCCTTATTACATTCTCACTAGACCTCACTCTATGCATTCCATGCTCTTTATGCAGTTCTGGAAGCGCTTCTCTCAAAGGACAGAGATTTTCTCTCGTAACGAATTGGTGCCCACAGTCAAGACACCTTTTAAGAAAACCGTACACCGGCAGAAACCTTCTTTTACCGTCCTCCACATGAAGCCTTATACCGTACACCGAGTTCGGATGTTCGTCATCCTCAACGAGATCAAATACGTGTCCTCCACTTGCCACAATCGTTAAGTGAAGTCTACCTATATCGACCTCATACGCTTTGACGCCGTCTATATCGCGCACCGTTGGCCTGCCGAAGAAATTCGCTATGGTTCTAGCTTTGTTGGGCGACTCAACAACCATTAGGGCTGTTCTTACCAACTGTTTTATCGTTTTTAGAACCCCCATTTTACCTTGCCTAACCGCCTTCACAAGTTCCCTATCTTCATCAATCTGCTTAATCACTTCGCCTAGATCGACTCCCTCAAGAGGTTTGAAACTAAAGTCCTCTATGTACCATTTAAGCCTATACTCAAGTCCATGGAGCAACCTAACATCATCTACTATTACCACAGAGAGTCCACGCGTTATACCCCCAGCAAACAGCCTAGATGTTCTGCCGCTAGCTTGCACGTAGGTCGCGGCATCAGGGATCAACAGGAAAAGCCTTCCTTCCTCCTCTATGACAGTAGCGCGCGGGTACTTTCTTAAAGACTCTATAATCTCTCTCCTCAAGAGAACATCGCGTAAGATCTTGTGCAACTTAACCAACGTCTCTTCTTCACGGCTTCTAGGTTTCTCACCTGCTACAAGTCTCTTAACCATTTCAGCTATTGACTGAGGAGAATATCTCCTCATAATCCTCCTTAATACGGGTAGATACATCATTATCTCCCGCCGCGTTCCTTCGTCAACGACCTCGACGAGCACTGTAGACAGCCTTAACATGTTCTGAGGACTAGGTTCTTCGAGACGCAAAGAGATCTTGTGTCTAGGTACACCCAAGAATATAGCGTACCTAACGTGCTCCGGCAGGTCTATACCCCTTACCAAAAGTCCGTAGAATACAGCAACGCCCACTAACACATCCAGCTCTCCATTCGCAAATCTATCCAAATTAGAAATCTTTCCAGAAACAAGCGTATCCGCTGCAATTCCATGATTACGTAGGTATGCTGCTACGCGCTCTGCCTCCTCTATACCCCTGTCCACAGGGACGTAGACAAGTCCCCCACGACCAAGCTTACGCACTAGTTCCAGTAGCACTTCCAGAGGATCCTTCTTAGGCTCTACGTAAACATCAACAACATTTCTATAAACCTCAGCACGCCCACCAATGTCAAATCCTAAAAGTTCTCTGAACAACTTCACCCTACGTCCACGCGCTCGCCCGGTTGCCGAGCTTAGGATCAGCATACCTGTTCGCTCACGTTTACGTCTCAGAGATTGTTGTATAGATTCGAACTCAGCAAACAGTTTATGCTGCTCTTTTTCGGTAGCCGTTGCAAGCCTAACTCTTAGACGCATTGAACGATAACCCATCTCAATATCACTTTCGTCAAATCCTATGAGCTGAAGTATGTATTCAATTGCTTTGCTACCTTTCATCACAGCATCTACATCATCCACAAACACTAGATCCACCTTCTTACCGCGAAGAACACTCTCAAACTTCCTCTGAAGATACATCGTCGTCGTTATAACTATATCAAAAGAACCCTGCTTTAAAGCTTCTTCAAGCTCAGCTCTTCTCTTGCTGGGAAGTTTGGAGTGTATAGCTATCACAACGGGTAGGAATCCCAACTTTTCTGAAAATTCTTGAAGCTTCTGCTCATATTGCTCCACTAGAACTGTCGTCGGCACAACAATGTAGGTCTTCAAACCCTTCATAGCTAGATACAGCGCTACTACTAGACCAAAGGTAGTCTTCCCCACACCGGTAGGGGCTATCATTGCAAAACTCTGTTTCTGAGCTACTCTGTAAGCCCACGTTCTTTGAATACTCCACATCTCGCTTCCAACACACTTCCTGAAGACGGACTCCAAATCCTGCACAAACCCCTCTACTTTTGCCATATGATCCAGCATGCTTCCTTTACGGAGCTTAACGACCTTCGCAGCAAGCTCACGGAAACTATTAAATCTTCTCAGTTCCTTGAGCGGTAGGCAGCGGCTGCAAGGCAGACCATATAATAATCTGAGATCCTCTATTTCACCGCCGCAGTTCATACAAAGACCGCGGTATATACCTCGTACGACCGGTTTGGCGTCGCTTATCTCCACAACGCTGTTCAGTGCCAAAACACCCACCACTCGGAGCCACTTAAAGTAGAGTGTGTGGCTCTACAAATGCTTAAGCGTCGGGACATCAGCGAAGAGAAGTCTCATCACTCTATCAGGAGACCGTCGTATCATCACACTAGTAAATTAATACCTCTCCAGAGTTAAATAATAGTCATAGATGATGAGAACCCCCATATGAAGACGATGATATGACCTGTCTCAGCTGATACGTAGTTATGAACAGCTGTGGATGACCAGATTCTTTACCCATTTATATACACATAGCCGACCATTTCTAACGAAAACGCTGTTAGCGAGGTGTCTACTAGTGAGGGCTGAGGATGCTAGAAAATACATTGAATCCGTGTATAGGGAACACATAGAGAACTTGATGAGGGAGATTAGGGAGCTGGTGAAGCTCTACTAACAAGGTGTACTGGCCAAACGAGCTCTCATTATCTCTACCGAGTTAAGCTAAGACTTAATTAATTAAATAGCAAATATATCTTCGGGACACCTTTCATGTCTCGCTGGTACCTCTACAACCCCGTTGTTAGGCAGACCATCCAATTTATGTGCTCCCCCGAGAGTAAGAGGGTTCTATCAACGTTCATCGCGCCGAGAATATTCGTGGGGTACGCCGCTACCCAGGCGTTTGCTTCGAGTGTAGCTCCGCTACTCAAACGCCGTAGGGCATTCATAGTTACTGACCCTCACATTAAGGCCTTAGCGCTTAGTGTTGAGAAGATTCTTCAGTCACTAAACTTCACCACTAAGG